>JAIUMG010000297.1 GCA_022565655.1 Alkalimonas sp. | reverse complement strand
CAGGTAGATATTTTATTGCCCGAGCAATTAAGCAGTGATATCCGGCCGATGCAGATGGTGGATGCACGTATTTATGGTCAGAGCCGTGGCCAGGTCAGTTTTGTCGACCGTCCGGCAGGGGTGGCTGAAGATGCCCGGGTAGAACTCTTTAAACTGGATGCGAATCAGCTGGCTAGCCGGGTGCCAGTGCAATTTGGCAAGGCCTCGGGCCAGCAAATTGAAGTGGTGTCGGGGTTAAACCCGGGCGATCGTATTATTGTCAGCGATCTGCAACTTGATGGCAGCGTGCGTCAACTTAAACTGACTCAGTAAGGAATGGGCGATGAAAACCGATGTACTTAACATAAAAAATTTGACCAAAACCTTCCAATCAGGTCAGCAGCAACAAGCGGTGCTCAATGGTATTAGCTTTAGTGTGCATGAAGGTGAATACGTGGCTATTTGCGGCCCTTCTGGCTGCGGTAAGTCGACTTTGCTGAATATTTTAGGTTTGCTCGATACCGCCGATAGCGGCGAATACTATATCGACGGCTTGCTGGTATCGGATATGAATGCCGAGCAACGGGCGCAAATGCGCAGCCGTCGCATTGGCTTTGTATTTCAAGCCTTTAATCTGATTGATGAATACACCGTGCTGGATAATGTCGCCTTGCCACTGAAATACCGCGGCGATAGCGTTAAACAGCGTCAGGCTCGGGCGCTGCAGTGCTTGGAAAAAGTCGGTTTGGCTGATAAAGCCGCGCTGTTTCCCAACCAATTATCCGGTGGTCAGCAGCAACGAGTGTCGATTGCCCGCGCGCTGGCGGCAGATTCCGGCATTATGCTGGTCGATGAACCCACCGGTAACCTGGATTCGAAAAATGGCGATGCAGTGATGGCCTTGCTGACTGAGCTGCATGCCCAGGGCACCACCATTATTCTGGTCACCCACGACCCGCGCTATGCCACTATGGCGCACCGGCAAATTCATTTGCTCGATGGTCAGGTCGTGGCTTCAGATGCCGTCCACGCTAAGCAGCAGGAGCAGGTCGCATGAATTGGGCCATGATGTGGCGCAGCTTTCGGCAGGCGCGGCAGTACTATCTTACGGTGGTGCTGAGTCTGGTGTTTACCCTGACGCTGTTATTTAGTGTACTCAGTCTGGTCAATATCACTTTTTTTGCGCCATTACCGTATAGCAATGATCGGGAGCTTTATCATATTGGGGCGGAAATGAATTACCAGGGTGCAGTGCACCAAATGAGCAATATGCAAACTCTGTTCGATTTGCAGCAAAAAAGCCAGCTGATTGAGCAAATGGCGGTGTACTTTAGTTTCTCGACTGAGTACAAGCTACTGGACCAACCGACTCGGCCAAAAGTGCCTGTGCTGTTTGGCGCACACGATATTTTTGAGGTGATGGGGGTAGAGCCCCTGTTAGGAAGGCTGTTTAATGAGCAAGAGCAGGCAGGAAACAAGCAACCTTCTGTGGTGCTGAGTCAGGCTGTCTGGCAGCAGCATTATGGCCGTCGGCCAGATATTGTCGGTCAGAGCATTCAACTGAATCAGCGCCAGTTTACTGTGATAGGGGTGGTCAGGCAGGCATTGGAGTTACCGGGTTTTCCCGATGCCCATGAGGCCATCTGGTTGCCGCTGGATATGGATGAGTATGTTGATTTTCGCGGTTTTGATGGCTACTCGAGTGGTTTTGCTGCGTTAGGTCGCTTAAAAACAGGCGTCAGTCAGCAACAAGCCGATGCTGAAGCCAACCAGTTGCTTAAACAAGCCTCGGCTGAGCGCCACCCTGATCTGCAGCATATGTTTGATTATTACGGAAAGGTGGTGCCGCTACGCCAGCAAATACAAGGGGACTCTGGTCGGTTGGTACTGATGTTGTTGGCGGGCGTATCGCTGCTTACTTTAATTGCTTTGGTGAATTTATCCAGTATGCAGCTGGCGCGGGCAGTCAAGCGTTTGCAACCGCTGGCAGTCTGCTATGCCTTTGGTGCTAGCAAAAAACAAATGTTTCTGCAGGTGTTTCGCCATAATGCTGCCCTGTTAGCAGGTGCCGGTCTGTTGGCTTTGCTCTTGACCTGGCTGGGTTTCGGCATTATTGCCAGTGTTGCCGCTGAGCAACTGCCGCGCATCAGTGCGCTACGCATCGATGGCCTAATGCTATTCCTTACCAGCTTGGTGCTGCTGGTTATCGCCCTGCTATTTAGCTGGATTGAGCTAAGCGGTGTGCGCGAGCAACAACTGATGGCCAGTTTGCAAAGCAGCGGCAAAGGCTCTGGTAAGCAACTCAAGCAAGGGGTGGCACACAGTTTAATCGGGCTGCAGCTGATGCTGTCCTTGCTGGTGTTGCTGGCGACCGCCCATGTCTTTGTGGCGGCCTGGAGCGAAGCGAACCGGCCAACCGGTATCGATAGCACTGATCTTTGGTCGTTAACGGTTAACTATGCTGATTTAGATAACCGCGAGCAGCGACAGAACCAGCATCGTGCCTTAATGCAGAGTTTAGCCGTTTTATCCCAAGTGCAGCAGGTAACTGCTGTGTCCGAGCCGCGTGTGCCACGAGTGCGTAACCAGGATGTTGTTAGCAATGCTCAGGGCGAGGTGATCACCTCGGCCCGGCAAATTGCAGTGCTGCCCGGTTACTTTCAGTATTATGATCTGGAGCTTGCCGGGCAGGATTTTCATACGGATCAGGTTGGGCTGGAACATTATCCGGTGATCATCAACCAGCGCTTTGCTGATCGCATCGCCCGTTTAAGTGGCAAGCCAGCTCTGGGACAAACCGTGGCGCTGAGTGATGATAGCACCCAACGGCAGATTATCGGTGTGGTAGCCAATACCAACGTTCCCGGCGATGCTGGTTTTGAAGTGGATGAGGTGTATTTCCCGCAAGAAAATACCGGCCGGCGTGACTACAGTTACTTGTTAAAGCTAACCACAGGAGCTGCACTAACCGAGTCCGCCCTGCTGGAGCTGTTGCGCCAGCAAGACCCTCGACTAGACTTGCTGGAGCTGACCACGGTGCAGGCCGCTTTTGCACGCTTTTCGCTGGCACACCGACTGGCGGCGGCTTTGGCGGCTACGCTGGCACTGATGAGCTTACTAACGGTACTAGCCGGTATTGCTGGCATTGTCAGCTATCTGGTGCAGGCTCGGCGTTACCAGCTTGGGGTTGAAATGGCGATGGGGGCCAGCTTAAAGCAGTTGTTAAAAGACAACCTACAGAAGCTGGCGCAGCCGATAGCCGCTGCCCTTGTACTGGGCTTTTCCTGCTTCTTTTTTATGGCCGGTATCAGCCGAACGAAGCCTGAGCTGATGTTTCAGGCCAACTGGACCCTGGTAGCAGCCTTGCTGGCTCTGCTGGCATTCGCCGCCCTGCTCTGCAGCTTTATCCCGCTGCGCCGGGTACTGCTGACTGATCCGGTAAAAGCGCTACGGAATGAGTAATAGCAGATGACTGAACCTTTAAAAAAAACCGTGAACTGGGAAAAGTACACAGCGCTCAGCTCGATGCTGGTGGCGGTTTGTGCGCTGGTCATTTCGATTTGGCAGAGCTATAGCATTCAACAACACAATAAGTTGTCGCTGCGGCCATACCTGGAGCAGATGTTAAATACTAATTTGAATGGAAGCTGGGATATTCATATCTATAATCAGGGTATGGGGCCTGCGCAGGTGGTTGGTGGGTATCTCAAAGTAGATGGAATAGAGAAGCCTGATTTCGACTCTTTTTTCGATGCTTTGGGGGAGGACAAGGACTGCTACACCACAGGAATGATTGGTCGCTTTTACAAAGTGGGCGATCAGCAGGTGGTACTTCGAACCTTAAATGAGTCTTGCTTTAAATCACGTGAAAAACTATTTGAAATGTTAAGCAGAATAGAGATTGTACTTAATTATCAATCGCTTTATGGAGAAAGCTATCAGTTGGTGATTGGTGGTCCGCAATATGCTGGTTAGCCCACCGAACTAGTCGGTGGGCTTGTCGGCAGAGATGCTTAACTCGCTTTATCCACCAACACCGCAATAGCGCCATCGCCGGTGACATTACA
>JAIUMG010000296.1 GCA_022565655.1 Alkalimonas sp. | reverse complement strand
ACCGCGTCTTTCAGACTCATCACGCCAGCACACACCAGCGCAGAATACTCCCCAAGAGAGTGCCCTGCCAGATAGGCTGGAGTACCTCCACCCTGTTGTTGCCATAAACGCCAGCAAGCCACTGAAGCGGTCAGCAAAGCTGGCTGGGTTTTATCGGTTTCATTCAATACTGTTTCCGGGCCGTTACTTACCAGATCCCACAAATCATAACCCAGAGCGTCAGACGCTTCGGCGAAGGTTTCACCGATAATAGGATACTCAGCATACAGCTCACTTATCATGCCCAGGCTTTGCGAGCCCTGGCCCGGAAATACAATCGCAACTTTTTTGCTCATAACTAATTATTCCTGTTCCATTGTGGAATCAATTACCTTCGATGGTATCGTAACGAACCTTAGTAACGAACCAACGCAGAGGCCCAAGCAAAGCCGCCACCAAAGGCTTCCAGCAGCAGCGTTTGGCCACGCTGGATTCGGCCATCACGGATCGCCTCATCCAGTGCCGTTGGTACCGTCGCAGCCGACGTATTGCCATAGCGATCCAGATTAATCACCACCTGCTCCATTGGCAGGCTCAACTTTCTCGCCACAGCAGAAATAATTCGTAAATTGGCCTGATGCGGCACCAGCCAATCAATTTCTGATTTATCCATGTTGTTGGCTGCCAGAGTTTGCTCGACCACTTCGGATAATTTATTGACAGCGACCTTGAACACATCATTGCCTTTCATCGATCCCCAGGAGTTATGCACCGATGCTTCATCGCCACGGATAGGGTTATCGACATACAATAATTCTGAATACTTGCCATCCGCATGAATATGCGTGGATAAAATACCGGGCTGTTCAGATGCCTCCAGCAATACAGCGCCTGCCGCATCACCAAATAAAATGACCATGCTGCGGTCTTCCGGGCTCACCAATTGTGATAAACAGTCAGAACCAATCACCATGATACGTTTAGCCATGCCGGTTCGAATGTATTGATCGGCTACGCTCAGGGCATAACAAAAGCCGGCACAGGCCGCTGCAATATCAAAAGCCGGAATAGCCGGGATCTCTAATTCACGCTGAACTTCACAGGCTGAGCTTGGCAATGAGCGGGCGCCACTGGTGGTGGCCACCAAGATCATATCAATACTGTTTTTGTCGATACCTGCAGCATCGATCGCCTGGCGCGCCGCGGCGGCTCCCATGGTAGCGACTGACTCATCGGCCCCTATAATGCGACGTTCACTGATCCCCGTGCGTTCGATGATCCACTCGTCCGTGGTTTCAACCATGGTTTCCAGATCGGTGTTGGTTCTTACTTGAGACGGGAAATAACTTCCGGTTCCGATAATGCGTGAATACATGGCAACCTACGCTTTTCCAATTAATACCTGTTCCAGCCGATGCTTAATCTTGGCTGGTACCTGACGTTCTACTTCTCGGACAGCTTGTCGTATCGCACTTAAGAAAGCTTCTTTTGAAGCATTTCCGTGGCTTTTCACAACAATTCCGCGCAATCCTATCAGACTTGCGCCATTGTACTGGTCGGGGTTCACCCCCTGAGCAAGCGACTTAAACCAAGATTGAGCGAGTTTGGCGGTAATTCGACCAAAAAAGCTGCTCATCAACCTCGCACGGATACGGCTCATAATCAAGTTCGCAACCCCTTCACAGGTTTTCAGCGCGACATTGCCAACAAAGCCATCGCAAATGATGACATCCGCTTTACCTGAAAAAATATCATTGCCTTCAATGTAGCCAACGTAATTCAACTCTTCGCACTCAGCCAGTTGCACCGATGCCTGCTTGATTTGATCGGACCCTTTAATTTCTTCTTCGCCCATATTCAACAAAGCCACTCTGGGAGCACTCAGCGATTCAACCTCTTCCGACATCACAGCCCCCATCACGGCAAACTGGAACAAGGTATCGGCGTTGCAATTCACCGTAGCTCCCAGATCGAGCATGTAGACGGGTTGGCTGGTTTTAGAGGGTAAGGCACTGATTAAGGCAGGACGTTCAACGCCAGGCAGCATTTTCAACACAAAATGCGCCATCGCTATCAAAGCGCCGGTATTGCCGGCACTGACACAGGCTGAAGCCTGGCCCTGTTCAACCAGCTCTAAAGCAACCCTCATCGAGGAATCACGTTTATTGCGCAAAGCGGAAGCCGGCTTTTCAGCCATGGATACATGTTGGGTGCAATGTTGCAGTGTTAATCTGGGGTGATTATGAAATCCGGCCTGTTGGAGCTGTTGCTGCAATAGTTCGGCATCACCACAAAGAGTGAGGTGTAAACGAGGGTTTTCCTGCACAGCTATAATAGCTGCAGGCAAAGTAGAAAGGGGGCCATGATCGCCCCCCATCATATCTAACGCGATATTGATCTTTGTTGGCTGCACCAGGTGCATCCGAACTTACTTCACTTTACGGCCTTTGTAATAACCGTCTGCGGTGATGTGGTGACGACGGTGAGTTTCACCAGTCGTTGCATCTACAGACAAGGTAGGACCGGTCAAGGCATCGTGTGAACGACGCATGTCACGTCTTGAGCGAGATTTTTTGTTTTGCTGAACTGCCATGGTCTTTCTCCTAATAAATCACTTTTTCTTTAATTCTTGCAATATAGCAAACGGATTCGGCTTTTCCTCTTCCTCATCTACCTTGCCAAAACTCACTGGCTTCTCCGATGCAGAACAGAAGCGTTCGTCATGCGCCGGGTACATAGGCAGGGTCAGTATCAGTTCATCCTCGACCATTTGCCGCAAATTCACTTCACCGTGTTCGTCTTTCACGATCACGTCATAGCACTCAGGAATGTGATCCAGTGCCGTATTATCGCTGCGAACGGGCGTAAACGCAAATTGACAAGCGAGCTCAAGCTCAAGTGGCTGCTGGCATCGCTCACAAGCTACCTGAACTGAGCATGCAGCGTTGCCTTTAATAACAACCAATTTTTGTTCGTCAATATCGCAATCAATACTTACCGTTACGTCACCCGCGGTATCCAGCAAATGCTCACTGAGTCGGGACAAGCCTGAAAGCGGTATCACGCCATCATAAGATGAACGTTTTTGAGCCGCCCGCACAGGGTCTAGGGTAACAGGTATTTTTACTTTTTGCATAAGGCGCGCATCTTATAGATCCCAGCCTTTGCTGTCAAAGGATTCTGCAGCTTTTCAGCCGATTTTCTCGCGATAAAAGGCCGGGTTCCGTATAGTAAGCACTTTATTTGATGTTAAACGGACAATAACAGGACTCTTTTTATGATCGACTCAGCTGATTATAGCCTCTGGCTGGCCTCTACTTCACCTTACCGGCAACAGTTATTGCAAAAAACCGGCCTGAAGTTTACCACCTCAGCACCCAATATTGATGAAAGCCCCCTGCCTGATGAGTCGCCTACCGCCCTGGTACAGAGGCTGGCTTTAGCCAAAGCAAGAAAAGTAGCGGAGTCACTCGACTCTGGCGTTATCATTGGTTCGGACCAGGTTGCAGTGTTCGGGCAGGATATACTGGGAAAACCACATACCAAAGCCAAGGCGGTAGACCAACTTCAGCGCTTTAGTGGCAAAAAAGTTACCTTTTTGACGGGGCTGGCCTTATTCGATGCCGCTGAACAGAGCTATCAGCTATGCTGTGAGCCCTTTCACGTGTACTTTCGTCAACTTAGCCGCCTTGAAATCCAGCGCTATGTTGAACTGGAGCAACCGCTTGATTGCGCTGGCAGCTTTAAAAGTGAAGGTCTGGGCATCTGCCTGTTTGATAAACTGGAAGGCGATGACCCGAACAGTTTAATCGGCTTACCGTTGATCCGCCTGTTAGCAATGCTGCGTCGGCATGGCATCAACCCGCTTTGCTGAGTGTTGAATTGTGGGTTTTGAGTCA
Source organism: Alkalimonas sp. (assembly GCA_022565655.1). GTDB lineage: Bacteria > Pseudomonadota > Gammaproteobacteria > Enterobacterales > Alteromonadaceae > Alkalimonas. The sequence continues at coordinate 186 of JAIUMG010000296.1, read as the reverse complement.
ATTATTGCTGAACAATGTTTTCAGCTGATGCAAATCATCGACTATGGCTAGTGGCTCAAACTTAGCCAACACTTCAGTGTCATGCACGCCATGGGTTACACCAATTCGGGGCACACCAGCTTGTTGCGCCATCAGCATATCATGGCTGGTATCGCCAATCATGACCGCCTGTTCAGGCCGAACACC
>JAIUMG010000295.1 GCA_022565655.1 Alkalimonas sp. | reverse complement strand
ACAAAGCAGGCATGCGCTTTTAAGAAATTAGCCTGTTCGGCAGTTTCAACGCCTTCAGCGACCACTCGTAAGTTCATTTGCTGGGCCATGGCAATGATAGCCGCTACAATATCCATATCATTCTGGTCACCAGGGATATCCATCACAAATGATCGGTCTATTTTCAGCTCATCAACCGGAAAGCGTTTCAAATAACTTAGTGAGGAATAGCCTGTACCAAAATCGTCAATGGATAAAGACACGCCAAGGTTTTTCAACTGATTTAACTGATGAATAGCCGCATCTGTGTCTCCCATCAGCATACTTTCAGTAATTTCAAAAATGACTCGCTGCGGCTCGACACCGGTTCGTTGCAAGATCCGTTCAACCATGTCAGCCAGCTTATTATCTTTAAACTGACGTACCGATAAGTTAATTGATAAGTCTACATCGAGGCCTCGACTGCGCTGCCGCGCTAAAAAGCGGCAGCCTTCCCAGATCACCCATTCACCGATGTTCACGATCAACCCGGTACTTTCGGCCACAGGAATAAAGCGGCTTGGAGGAATTAAAGTGTTATCCGGTCGCAACCAACGGATCAAAGCTTCGTAGCCAACGATGGTTTGTGTCTGCAGGTCAATTTTCGGCTGATAATACAGCATAAACTGATGTTCACGAATGGCTTCGCGTAACTGGTTTTCCAGCTCAAGTCGATCTTTTGCGGCTTCATTTAAATCCTGACTGAAAAAGTGAAAGGTGTTCTTACCGCGAGCTTTAGCTTCATACATAGCCAAATCGGCGTGCTTTAGCAATAGCTCTTCATCATTGGCATCTTCCGGGGCCATCGTAATCCCAATGCTGGCACTAATGGAGACCTCATGCGTGCCTAAACGCACGGTGGCAGCAAAAGCATGTTGCAGGTTTTCTGCAATCACAGCTGCGGTTTCCCGATCGTCAATCCCGCTTAAAATGACAGCAAACTCATCGCCCCCAAGCCGTGCAATGGTATCCTCTTCGCGCAATCGACTGATCAACCGGCGAGCAACTTCTTTTAATAGCTCATCACCGGCATCGTGACCTAAGGTATCGTTAATCAGCTTGAATTCATCCAAATCAAAATACAGCAAAGCAAAGTGATAATGCCCACGTTGTGACATCGCCAGTGCTTTACGCAGTTGCTCACGGAAATAGCCACGGTTGGCCAGACCGGTTAAGACATCAAAATAAGCCAGCTGCTCCATTTTTTTCTGGCTTTCCTTGATAAAAGAAATATCCTGCAAGGCGCAGACATAGTTGGTCACGCTGCCTCGCTCGTCCCGGATCGGTGCAATCGCCAATGATACCCAGAACTGCTTATCCTGATGAGCCAGTAAAATGTCACCACGCCAATGGTGGCGAGAAAAAATCGTCTGCTCAATATCTTTACTGGCAAAGCCCATTTCATCAGCGATCAGGCTGGTCAGCGGCTTCCCTTCAATATCCTCGCCATGCAAAGACAACATATCCACCAAAAATGGATTCAGGTACTCAATGGTCAGATTGGCATCGGTCAATGCGATACCTGAACTGGAAAATGCCACCGCTTTAGTCAGCTTCTTGGTTGACCGCTCCGCCTCTTCTTTTTCAGCAATACGGGCATTTAGCCCATCCAGTAACTGTGAAATTTCATCTGACATGCCTGAGAACGCTTTACTCAGTACACCAATTTCATCATTGCTGTGTTCAAAGTAAAGCTCCTGATAATCGCCTCGCCTCAACTGATGTACTGTACCGGACAACCGATTCAAACGCTTTAGCACCAAATGGTAAATAAAAAATTGCAGCATCAGTGCTACCAAAAACGCAATCAGAATAAAAAATACCACCACCTTGGATTGAATCGATTTTAATACGCTAAACACATCATCCTTTTCACGATACATCACTAGATACCAACCCAGCCGATCTATCGCTGCAGCTTGAATTAAGAAGTGATCAGTCACCGTATGATAGCGGCTTGTTGACTCAGGCTGAGCCAGTAAGTGTTCTTTAAATTGTTGCAGCTCAATATGCTCCAGCTCCTGCTCTTCAGCTTGCAATAAAGTATTCATACGTTGAGAGCTGCTCAGCTCAATCCCTGGCGCGATAATCAAATTTCCCGAACGTTCGAATAACATAACTTTCTTTTGTCTGGTTAAAAGTGCCGCCGCCGAGATATCGTCAAACAACTTGTCCAACACATAGTCCGCCCCAGTAACACCAACAAATTCATCACCGGTATACACAGGCACAATCAGGCTGGTCATCCACTGTTGCCAAATTGAATCATAATAGACCGGCGTCCAACGGGGCACCCGAGCAGGATTTAGTTCCGGTGTCGCGATGGTGTAAAAAATATCTTGATGAAAATCATGATCAGCCTCGACCTGTTCAGCCCAGCCTGCGGGAGAAGTGCGAATAAACTGCTCGTTGGCAATAAAATAAAAATTAAAGAAGTCCTGCACCATCAAGGGCGCCAGTTGCGGCCAAACCCGGTTACTTTTTTCAAACCACTTGATGGCTTCCGTTTCGGCTTGATGACTGGCCAGAAAGGCCCCCGAGAGCATATCACTTTGGCGGATGCTGCCATCACTTTCTCTGGGTAGCTCAGAATTGGGCGAAGCAGTGCGCTCAGTGAGTGCCCGGGTGAAGATCTGATTGGCGCTAACCGCTTTTTTTTCTTTTTCAATGATCAGTTGCTCAATCTGGTTAGCGCTGCGCTGCGCAGTCACTCGAAGGTTTGCTTTTTCTTGCTCCAGCAGCACCATCCGTTGCATAAACAACACCCCCCACAATACAACCACGCCGGCTAGCAAAGTACACAAAAAGACTAAAATAGCCAGCTTCACACTCAGTGAGCGTACTCCGGTCGGCTTTTGCAGGTGGACATCTTTCACGTAAATTGCCTGTTATTTAGCGATTCGTTATAAGGATCTGCTGCCCTAAGAAAAACAACATTTTATAGTCATAACAAACATAAGATACTACACATTTCCCTGCAAGTCCCTTAGTATGAAGACAGGACAAGCAACCAGGAATGACCATGAAAAAAACACTATTCACTTTAGCTCTATTTTGTTCAGCCAGTCTGTTAAGTGGTCAGACAGCTGCAAACGCCTTTGTCGATGGTGAGGATGCCGTAAGCTACCGACAAGCTACATTTCAGACCATTCGTTTTAATCTGGTCGATATCAATGATATGTTTCGCGGCAATGTTCCTTATGATCTGGAGCGGGTTCAACGCCGTGCCGAAGCATTAGCCACTTTAAGCCAGTTACCCTGGGAAGCTTTTAATATTCCAGGAGCTGACCATGCCAGTGGCAAGGTTAAGGCGGAGCTGTGGCAAAATCTGGAAGATTTTAACAGCCGGGGCGACAAATTTGCGGCTGACGCCGCTGCTTTGCATGAGGCAGCTCAAGCAGGTGACCGTCGTCAAATTCAGGGGGCGTTCCGCGAGTTTGCTAACAACTGCAAAGCCTGCCATGACAACTACCGGGCAGATTGATTCAGTCTTGCGTTTAAAAGGGCCTTACCGGCCCTTTTTTAATAAGTTAGCATTCGGATTAAGTCAGCACCCTGCCACCAATAAAACAACGCCAGAAACAGCACAACAAGCACAAAATAACTCCAACTTGATTTCAACGGAGCAACCGGCGATGACGATGGATCCTGCAGCTTGCCATGCAACATGCCCATGATCACATTGTGGTGACGCCAACTGTGCCAGACGGCTGCGACGATATGTACCGCAGCAGCAATCATAATGAGATCAATCCCCAACTTATGAAAACGTGTTGCAATGGATACGAGATCACCAGAAACATAACGCACTAACGGGCCGTCAGTGAAAATATGATCCGTGGTCATCAGGCCTGAAATAAATTGCATCGTGACCAACAACAGTAAGGCAAAAATCATATAGGACGATGCCGGATTATGCCCCATCACTGGGGTTGGCTTACGAAAATATGCCCAGGCGCGCTTAGGCGAGGCTGCAAATTGACTAAAACGTGCGCTGTGGCTGCCATACAGCCCCCAAAGTAGCCGGGCAGCAAGCACCGATGCCA
>JAIUMG010000294.1 GCA_022565655.1 Alkalimonas sp. | reverse complement strand
CCCACTTCCCGCTCTCGGGGTGAACGCGGATCAAGTCTGTTTGAAAGAAGCTCACCTGAGCCAGGATATACAAAGACTCCTGAAAGAAGAGTAAACGGTGGATCTGCAGTGCACTTAACGGCGTTTCAAATATGGGTTGCGCCTGCAATGGCTCGCTGTCGCGTTGCACCGGGCTCTGCCAGAGTTGGAAGTGGCTACCTTCATCAATACTGTCCAGCCAATACAAATGCCCTTGATGCAACACTAAACCATCGCGCAGCCATTGTCGGCAAGAGCCAATTTGTCGCTCAGGCTGCATCACTGGCATCATACGTTGCCGATAAATACCACACTGGCCCGCGACTTCGGCACTAAACAGCAGATGGTTCTCAAGCAGTACTCCCACGCCTATGGCATTAAAGTGCGAACTGGCATGTTGTATTGAAGTCTGATCCAGTGACTGGCGAACCCAGTGCCATTGAGCCCGCCCGGTCGGCTGATGCTGGAACCACAGCATTTGATGATAAGTACTAATTGTAGGAAGTTGCTCCCGTCCATTAAGCGCACTGACAGGCTGGATACGGGTATAAGCAGGGTAAGTGGAACTTAGAGTCAGGTGCGTCAGGCCATAAGCAATAATACCGCAGCTGACCAGCAATGACAGCACCGCAACACTGAGAAAGCGTTTATGTTCAGACCACCTGCGCCCTGCACGAGGCAGCTCATGTTGGCTGATCACAGACAGCTCGACATCGACACACTCAGCACTGGCAGCACTGGCAGCACCGGCAGCACCGGCAGCACCAGCAGCACGACTTGCTAAACGGCCAGCCCGATCACTGGTCAGTGGTTTTACATCGGCCAGCCAGCAATAGCCTTTTTTAGGGATGGTATTGATGTACGTCGGGGCTTGACTATTGTCACCCAGCGTTTTTCGCAAAGCGCCAACAGCCCGCATGACAGCACCGTCAGTCCCCTCTCCGGCAGGCCACACGTCCGCTATCAGTTGCTGTTTCGACAACAGTTGATTCGGGTGCAATAAAAAATAGTTCAACAGTTTCTGCAGGCGGGGCTCTAACAAGACCGCAGACGTTTCATCCTGCGTTTCCAGCCAGACTTTACCAACCGTCGCCCGATAGCACCAGGGACCAAATTGAACCAGTGGCTCAAGATTCGACAAAACAATCCGTCCTTACATAGAGTATGGACGGATTATAACGTAAACCAGCAAAAAATCAGGGGCTTATTTGTTACAGAGTTATTCCGCTTATACAACAGCTTCTACCAACGGCTGGTCTGGATCTTTGCAAATTGGGAACCAGTGACAAGCATAAAGGCTCTTTATGTCAACAGGGACGTTCTGCGGGTCAGTTTGCTCGATTATATCTTCTTGTTGCATTTGGAAAGAAGGATCTGTGCAAATAGGAAACCAGTGACACGACAGTAGCTGATCGGCATTATTCTCGGAATTTGAGCTATAAATTTTACCCGAAGCTAACGCCAGAGTTCCTATTATTGCTGCGGTTGCTAATGTATTAAGTACTATTTTCATCGGTAAATCCTCAGTCAGGGTGTCATTTCACATTTAGCCTGACATAGAAAATTTAAAATAACTCGATGAAATTCTTATAAAAAAACTATAAATTCTGTTGCTGCACTGATATTTCCGCAATATCCATATCCCCTCGCCCCATAGCCGGCAGATAAAAAAACTGTTTATCTGCACTTAAACTAAAGTGGCTGGAATAAATCGACTCTAAATCCGTTGCCAAAGAAACTTGTTGGCTGGAGAAGTCAAAAAAATACAATTGATAACGGTTATCTGTCAGATAGCTCGAGTAATACAAACCATTTTCTGCCAATACAAAATGCAGTGGCAATGATTCTTGAACCGGTAACTCTAAACGTTGCGGGGCGCTGCCATCCATTCGCTGAAGATAGTAATGCCGGTTATGGCTGTGCTGCCAAAAGCGATACAAGCCATCACGGCTTTCCAAATACAACTCCATTTGCGGATCAAACAACTCACTTTCAGTCGGTTCATCTAGATTTGTTATCATCATTTGCCAGCGGCCTTGCCGTGATACAGCGTAATAGATGCTTTTACCATCATGTCCCCAACTCGGGTTGGTCACGTTATGCTCCGAAGGTGATGAAACCTGTATCGGGTCACTCCCTTCACGCAATAACCATAGCTGCTGACTGATTAACGCCAGTAAATGAGAGCCGTCAGGAGAAAAAGCCAACTGATTTATCCGTTCATTCTCCGTGAAGTTCGTCAGCTGATGTTGACGACCATCCGGATAAAACAGCCAAATCTGAGATAAACCAGAGCGACGAGACACCACGGCAACTGGCCCCTCGTCTAATGGGCTTGCCTCAGCATAGGCTTCACTTCGATTTGAACTAAAGACTTGCTGATCAGGATGCTCCGATGCATTCATAATCTTATTGGGGACTTTCAATAAGTTAAGCTGTGAGAAAGCGCCCACTGAAGCAATGATCCGGCCTGTAGCACTGATCTGGATTTCACTGGCATTGTGATCTGTGTATGCCAGCAGTTGCCGCTGCCCGGTGTCTGCATGAACCGCTGCCAGCATTGAGCGGCCGGCAGGGTAAATAATCTTCCGGTCATCCAGGCTCCAATCGATATTGCCTGGTGAAGTATCACTGAGTTGAAGCAGCATCCTGGATGAGCGACTGGATAACTCCAGTTGCCAGATTTGTACTGCACCTGCTGCATGCCTTAAAAAAGCAAGCTTATCTCCCTGGCGGGAAAAGCGTGCCGCATAATCACCAAAGCCATTGGCCGGGGGAGCGGTTAAGGTTTCTGCCGCCTCACCAGCCAAGGGAAACAGCATCAGCGACATCTGTCGCTGCCCTTCCTCCCTTGACGGATAAACAATATAACGGCCATCGGGTGACCAGCTCAAACGCGCGGAGACTGTTTGTCTACCGCAAGTGCTCAGCAGACGATCATTCTTAACTGAGCGTTTATCTTGCTCTAACTCAATAATACGAATTTCGCAAAGTTTTCCAGAAATAGTCCGTTGATAAGCCAATTGCATGCCATCAGGGCTCCAGGCGGCACCAAAGCTACTGTATGGTGCTTCGGTCAAGGTTTCGACCTGATGGGTTTGCAGGTTCTGCAATTTCAACAGTACGACGTTATCATCAGGACTGCTGGCATAACTAAAAGCAAGAAACTGCTCATCTGGCGATATGCTGTGATAAAACTCGATACCATCCAGAAACGTCACCGGTTCATAACGCCACAGTGGGGTCACGGCAGGCTCATGCTTCTCACTGGCAGAAAACCACCAGAAAAATGCAGCCAGCAGCACTGGCAACAACAGCAAGCCCCAAAGTAACCAGCCTCTGGTTGTTGTTGCTGGCTTGCTGGCAACAACTTGAGCCGCTGGGTTAAGATGAGCTTCAGCAGTGCTCGCGTCTTCAAGTTCTTGTTCAGTGGATATCTGGGCTACCAGCCGGTAACCACGCTTAGGCACGGTTTCAATATACAAAGGCGTACGGCTATCATCTCCCAACGCCACACGCAATACCCGGATCACCCGCGTGATCCGGCCATCAGATACAGCCCGAATACCCCATACTTTCTCCAGCAACTCGTCTTTGGTGACCAAGTCGCCCGCTCGTACAATCAGGTAATTGATCACATTCTGGCAAAGATTATCCAGCTCAGCCGTTGCTTCAACCTGGCCAGATGAACCAAGCTTTACCAACTTATCCCGTTCTGGCAGATACCACCATTCGCCAACTTTGACCCGATGTTCTGGTTTTATTGCCATGATTTATTCACATACAACCCGATGCTAGCCAACAAGAAGAACACTCATTATCAACCTAAAAATCAAAGAATAACAAGTGCTTTGCGTAATTAGTGCTTATTCCATGTTCATTTTTAGTCGAATCGCTGCTTTATCAGGCTAAGGTTTTGGTGCACTTAACCTGTAAATAGCTCTGGTGACCCCAAGCGCGCCTGAGCTGCCCGTTAACCCAGTCGAGGCATTATCGTCCCGCCCCTGCCACACCGTCATCACTTGTTGTCCATCGTAACTAACAAACCAGCTATCCCGAT
>JAIUMG010000293.1 GCA_022565655.1 Alkalimonas sp. | reverse complement strand
CCTCACCGGTGTCATCGTCTTTGCCTTCCACTTTTGGTGGGTTGTACACCACATGGTAGACCCGACCTGAGGCAGGGTGAACCCGACGGCCCGCCATGCGCTCAACAATCACATCATCCGGTACATCAAATTCAATGACATGGTCAATCACGATGCCATGTTCATCCATCGCATCGGCTTGTGGAATGGTACGAGGAAAGCCATCGAGCAAAAAGCCCTTGCTGCAATCTGGCTTGGCAATTCGCTCTTTCACTAAACCAATAATAATATCGTCAGAGACCAGTTGACCTGCGTCCATTACTTTTTTGGCTGCCAAGCCAAGCTCTGATCCCTCTTTGATCGCTGCTCTGAGCATATCACCAGTGGAAATTTGTGGAATACCAAACTTATTCATCAGAAACTGAGCTTGAGTCCCCTTACCGGCACCTGGGGCACCCAACAAAATAATACGCATAGAAACACCCTCGTGTGTTTTTTATCGATAAAATGATTTGGCAGGATCTTTACACAATGCGTACCCTGAAACAAGAAGTTTGTCGGGCTACTTTGGTCGCAACTGTTTATTGATGCAATCGATGTTTCAGAAAGAAAAAAGCGCGGGCTGTTAGTCCGCGCTTTTAATAAATAATCAGTCGCTTATTTGGTCAACGACAACAATAGCTGATTTAGCCGCCCAACAAAAGTAGCCGGGTTTTTCAGGCTACCACGTTCAGCCAGTAAAGCCTGCTCTAACAGCACTTCGGCCCACTCTTTAAAGCGGCTTTCATCCTGCTCATCGGCAACATGCTTCACCAACTGATGCTCTGGGTTCAATTCAAAGATAGGTTTCACTTCCGGCACTTTTTGCCCGACAGACTCCATCAGCTTCATCATTTGCGTGCTCATATCCTGCTCATCGGTGACCACACATGCCGGGCTGTCGGTTAACCGGTGGCTGACCTGTACGTCTTTGACCTGATCGCCCAGTGCCGTTTTAAAGCGTTCAATGGTGCTGGCAAAGGCTTCCTCAGACGCTTTCTGAGCTTCTTTATCGGACTCATCGTCAAGCTTCGATAAATCCAGGCCGCCTTTGGCGACAGAGCGGAACTTCTTCTGCTCAAACTCCGTCAGGTGCTGCATTAGCCACTCATCGATGCGATCCGACAACAGCAAGACCTCAATGCCTTTTTTGCGGAACACTTCCAAATGCGGGCTGTGCTTTGCAGCTTCGAAGTTATCCGCCACCAGGAAGTAAATATCATCCTGTCCTTCTTTCATTCGGCCAAGATAATCTGCCAGCGATACATTTTGTGTTGCGTCTTCATTGTGTGTCGAAGCAAACCGGAGTAAGCCAGCAATTTTCTCTTTGTTGGCAAAATCTTCTGCCGGCCCTTCTTTTAATACCTGACCAAATTCATTCCAGAAGCTCTGGTAGTTGTCGCTGTCTTTAGCCAGTTTCTCCAGCATTTTCAGCGCCCGATTGGTGCAGCCTTTGCGTAAACTTTGCGTCACCTTGGTGTCTTGCAGAATTTCACGCGATACGTTCAATGGTAAATCACTGGAGTCCAGCAAGCCTTTAAAGAAACGCAAATAGCTAGGCATAAACTCTTCGGCATCGTCCATAATAAAGACGCGCTGCACATACAGTTTTAAGCCATGCTGAGCTTCCCGATTCCATAAATCAAAAGGTGCTTTTTTCGGAATATACAACAAACTGGTGTAGTTATTGGTGCCTTCAACCTTGTTGTGGCTCCAACTCATCGGCTCCGTCCAGTCATGTGAAATGTGCTTGTAGAACTCCTGGTACTCTTCATCGGTGATCTCCGACTTATCACGAGTCCAAAGCGCGGTTGCTTTATTAATCGCTTTCCAGTGGCCTGGTACCGCCGGGATGGTGTCTTCTTCGGTTTCACCCTTTTGTTCCGGCTGCTCATCCTGCCACATTTCAACAGGAATACTAATATGATCCGAGTACTTAGTAATGATTGACTTAACTTTGTAATCTTCCAGGAATTCGTGCTCATCCTCACGTAAGTGCAGAATGATATCGGTACCACGCTGTTCTTTTTTCACCGTGGCCAAGCTGTATTCGCCTTCACCGGTCGACTCCCATTCAACAGCTTGCTCAGCGGATGCTCCTGCTTTCAGTGTCCGCACCGTCACTTTATCTGCCACGATAAATGCAGAGTAAAAACCAACCCCAAACTGACCAATCAGGTTGGCGTCTTTGTTTTGGTCGCCAGATAGTTGCGAGAAAAACTCTTTGGTGCCTGACTTGGCAATGGTACCGAGGTTGTCGATCACTTCTTGCTCAGTCATGCCGATGCCGTTGTCGCTGATGGTGATCGTTTTGGCGTCTTTATCCAGACTTAAACGAACTCGTAACTCTGCATCATCACCATATAAACTGGCATCGGATAAAGCCAGAAAGCGCAGCTTATCCGCCGCATCAGAGGCATTGGATACCAACTCACGCAGGAAAATTTCTTTATTGGAGTACAACGAATGGATCATCAGTTGAAGCAGTTGCTTTACTTCGGCCTGAAAGCCATGAGTTTGCTTTTGGGCGGTCTCAGCCATAGCGAACAAATCCTCTTTAGCTAGGGTCAATCATCAAAAATGGAATACAAAGCTCGCTGGGAACGCAAGTCTTGTATCAAGCTGATCTCTATATGGGGAAGTAAAGTGAGGTTTTCAAGCGTTAGAACGATTTTCGGCCGCTAAAGGCATACGACAAGGTGGAACCATCTAAATATTCCAATTCACCGCCAAATGGAACGCCTTGCGCCAGACGCGATACGGTGATCTGACGCCGGTGACACAATTCAGCGATGTAATAAGCGGTTGCCTCGCCTTCCACCGTCGGGTTGGTGGCCAGGATCACTTCGTCAATGTGGCCTGCATCCAGCTGCTGTTCCAGACTATCCAGCCCCAGCTCAGCCGGGCCAATTCCATCGAGTGGCGATAACTGCCCCATCAGCACAAAGTAGCGACCATCAAACTGACCGGTCTGCTCAATCGCTTGCAAATCAGCCGAAGAGCCAACGACGCAAAGCAAGGACGACTTGCCTCGCTCTGCATCGCTGCAAATAGAACATAACTCGGTTTCACTAAAGGTGCGGCACTGCGCACAGTGGCCAATCTGCTCCATCGCCTTCAGCAGAGCATCGCCTAACACCCGGCCGCCGTCCCGGTTGCGTTCAAGCAACTGAAATGCCATGCGCTGAGCCGTCTTTGGCCCGACGCCTGGCAAGGCTTTTAGCGCATCAATCAGTTGTTGCAGCAAAGGGAGAGCAGCGGTCATGGTTTGTCCTGTCTGACGGATTTAAAACGGCATTTTAAAGCCAGGTGGTAACTGCATGCCACCAGTGACCTGAGCCATCATTTCACGATTGGTATCTTCTACCCGGCGCACCGCATCATTGATAGCAGCAGCGACCAAATCTTCCAGCATTTCTTTGTCATCGTCCATCAGGCTTTCATCGATGTGGACCCGTTTGACACTGTGCGAGCCTGTCATGGTCACTTTCACCAACCCGGCACCAGACTCACCCGTCACTTCCATGTTGGCAATTTCTTCCTGCACTTTCTGCATTTTTTCCTGCATGGCTTGCGCCTGCTTCATCATGTTGCCCATACCACCTTTAAACATGGTCTGTTCTCCTACGTAAATTCATGGTCACGGTATCGGTACCGTTAAACAATACTGGCGTAAACCGCGCCAGCATACACAAAAAATTATGCATTGACTACCAGACTATCCTCTACCCACTCTGCAGCCATTTGCTGCTGCAACTGTTGCAGCACGGGGTCTTGCTCCATCACCCGTTGCACATAGCGATAACGCGCCTGGTCCAGCTGCTGCTGGATCAGCATCGGACAATCGGCCACGTCTGGCTGGTAGTCAATTTCAAGCCGGCTCGCCGTTGGGAAAGCGGCCAATACCAACTCAGTTAGTTTTGGTAAAAACTCCGGCTGCCTTTCCAAATGCTGTTGACTGCTGGCTACGGTTAGCCTGACCAGATCTTGTTCTTGCTGAGGTACGGCATGGATCAGAAACAGCCGGTACAAGCCACCGGCTTGCACCTGCTCAATCAGGTACGCCCAG
>JAIUMG010000292.1 GCA_022565655.1 Alkalimonas sp. | reverse complement strand
CTCGTGACCTCGACCTTGGCAAGGTCGCGCTCTACCAGCTGAGCTATACTCGCAATTCAGAACACTGGTGTTTGTCCTGATGGCGCGCATTTTACAAAAACCAGCGCCGAAAGCAAGCCCTTTAGGGCTAAAATTTAAAAAAGTGTCTGCGATAGGTCGCCAATTCAGCTATCGAATCACGTATATCATCCAGCGCCAGGTGACTGCCCTGCTTCTGCACCTGCTGCAACACTGCTGGAGCCCAGCGCCGGGCCAGCTCTTTTACCGTGCTGACATCCAGGTTGCGGTAGTGGAAGTAGGCTTCCAGCTCAGGGGCATATTCCACCAAAAAGCGACGGTCCTGGCCAATGCTATTGCCACACATCGGCGACTTGCCGGGCTCAACGTACTGGCGTAAAAAAGCCAGTGTTTGCTGTTCAGCCTCGGCTAAACTGACCGTGCTGTTGCGACAACGCTCGGTCAGACCGCTTTGACCATGTTGCTTAACGCACCAGGGGTCCATGCCATCCAGTACCGAGTCTGGCTGCTTGATGGCCAGAGAAGGCCCCTCTGCCAGCACATTCAGCTCACTATCGGTCACAATGGTGGCAATTTCCAAAATAACGTCGGTTTTCGGGTTCAGGCCTGTCATTTCCAGATCCAGCCAAATCAAATTCTGCTCGTTTGTCGCCATCGCTGCCTCGCTGCGTCTTTACTTTGTAACTGCTCAGATTCCGGTTATCATACACCGCATCTTCATCGACTCCTAGTCAGCGTGCCTAACGCTTGCAGGAGCTGAGCAGCAGGCAGGACCGAGTGAGCCCAAAACGACGTTTAACCAAACAACAGCAGCAACGCATTGCACAGCAAAATCAGCGCCGCCTGAAGGGTGCCGATAGTAAGCAAGCCGCTCCAGCGGATGATTCGCTGTATCTGGCTCCGGAACCAGGTTTAATTTTAAGCCGCTTTGGCCAGCACGTCGATGTTGAATCTCAGCAAGGCGATGTCGTGCGTTGCAACTTACGCCGCTCTTTGAACGCGGTGGTGACTGGTGATCGGGTGGTCTGGCGTAAAGCCCGTCAGCCACAGGGCGGGGTTGAAGGCGTTGTCGATGCCATCGCCGATCGTCAGAGTGTGCTGCTGCGTCCTGATTTCTACGATGGCCTGAAACCGGTCGCTGCCAATATCGACCGCATTGTGGTGGTTTCATCCGTGTTGCCTGAGTTTTCCTGCAACATCATTGACCGCTATTTAGTCGCGGCTGAAGTAACCGATATCCCCCCTTTGCTGGTGATCAACAAAGCCGACATGCTGAGCGACGCTGAACGTGACGCGCTGGAGCAGCAACTGGCCGTCTACGAACGTATCGGCTACGACTACCTATGGGTCAGTGCCCACACCGGGCTTGGTATGGATGCACTAAAGGCCCTGCTGCGGCAAGGCACCAGTATTTTGGTGGGCCAATCAGGCGTTGGTAAATCATCCATCATGAATTCAATTCTGCCTGATTTACGCTTATCGACTCGGGATGTCTCTAGTGTGTCTGGCCTGGGTCAGCATACGACCACCGCATCCCGGCTATACCATCTGCCGGATGGCGGTCAGTTGATTGACTCGCCTGGCATTCGTGAATTCGGCTTGTGGCATTTTGATGCCGAACAGGTGACCTCTGGCTTTATCGAGTTTCGGGACTATCTGGGACACTGTAAATTTCGTGACTGCAAACACATCAGCGATCCTGGCTGTGCTATTCTTCAGGCAGTTGCTGATGGACACATCAGCGAAACCCGGTATCAGAGCTATCTGAAAATTCTGACCAGCATGGCTGAAGACAAACCCAATTACCTTTGATTGCAACCTGTAAGCTAACTTGAGTACCCTATGGATAAAGTAAAAATCACTCTGCAATACATCATGCCCAAACACTTGATCTCTCGAATGGTCGGCTGGCTAGCCGCCGCTCGGCTCGGTGTGTTCAGCCATCTGCTGATTAAGTTGTTTATCAAAGCTTTCAAGATTGATATGACCGAAGCACAGCACGAGCGTGCCCGTGATTACGCCAGTTTTAATGAATTTTTTACCCGGCCGCTCAAAGACGGTATTCGCCCATTGGCTGACGACCCGATGATCATTGCCCATCCAGTGGATGGCACCATCAGCCAGCTTGGCCCCATTACCAATGGCGAATTGGTGCAGGCAAAAAATCACCAGTATTCACTGCAAAGCCTGCTTGGCGGCGAAGCCACAACCGCAGAGCCTTTTTTGGGCGGCCAGTTTGCGACTATTTACCTGGCACCGAAGGATTACCACCGTATTCATATGCCGGTGAGTGGTACCTTGCGCGAAATGGTGTATGTGCCCGGCGACTTGTTTTCTGTCAATCCGTTAACGGCCGAGCACGTACCAAACCTGTTCGCCCGCAACGAACGAGTAGTCACCATTTTTGATACCGAGCTTGGCCCTATGGCCTTGGTGTTGGTTGGCGCTACCATTGTCGCCAGTATTGAAACCGTCTGGGCCGGCACCATCACGCCACCTACCGGTAAAAGCATCCATCGCTGGCAGTACCCTGCCACCGGCCCCACCGCTGTGCGGCTGGAAAAAGGCGAAGAAATGGGCCGTTTTAAACTTGGCTCCACCGTGGTGCTGGCATTTGCGCCTGAGCAAATCGAGTTTCTGGACGGGCAGGAAGCCGGCAGCATCACCCGGATGGGGGCGCCTTTTGCCAATCGCCTGCAAGCTGACTAAGCTCAATAGAACAGAGAACGCGGAGGCGACATGCAAATCATCGCTCATCGTGGTGCCAGTGGTGAATTCCCGGAAAATACATTGCTGGCTATCGAGCAGGCCTTGCTGCAAGGTGCCGATGCCATTGAAGTTGATGTCTATGCCGTCGATGATGAGCTGATTGTCATTCACGATCCGAAACTGGAGCGCACCACCAACGGCTCAGGCACCATTTACCAGCATGCCCTACCGTACTTATTGCAGCTGGATGCCGGTCAGGGGCAGAGCATTCCGACCCTATGGCAGGTATTGCAATGTGTCCATGGCCGCTGTTGGTTGAATATTGAGTTAAAAGGCAAAAATACCGTTGAGCCGTTACTGGCAGTGCTGAACAGAGCCCAAAGCGAGCTTGGCTTCGAGCTATCCCAGCTGCTGGTATCTTCGTTTAACCATCACCTGCTACTCAAGCTCAAAGATGCCTTGCCGACGCTGAAGCTAGGGGCATTAACCGCCAGCTTGCAACTGAATTACGCCGAATACGCCAAACAACTGGGCATGCATTCGGTGCACTGTGAAATTAATTTTATCGATCAGGAGCTGGTGGAGCGGGCGCATGAGCTTGGCTTGAAGGTCTACGTTTATACCGTCGATTCACCCGATGAAATTGAAGACATGCTGCAGTTGGGTGTCGATGGCATTTTTACCAATTACCCAGCCCGCAGCCGTCTGTGGTTGCATGAGAGCAGCTCGGTAAGCGGTTAGCCCTGCGCCGGTTCAGAATCGCTTTTGCAATCAGTACAGCGCTGGCACAACCGCATATTCATCACATGAGCCACTATCACAAACACCGCGCCAATCGTCAGCACAGCAGGCTCCCAATGATGGCCAAACGAATCTTTATGCCAATAAATAAAGCCGCCTAAAAACAGCGAATAGAATGGATACAGTTTACGATGGTACCGGTGAAAACCGGAAAACAGTGCAACAAAGCCAAGCACCATGGTCAGAAATAAAGCCGCCCGCTCAAAGCTTTCATCAGCCAAAAAGCTAGCACCCAGTAAAGGAATAACCGGCAATAACACAGGCAACAAGATGCAATGCACCGCGCACAGTGATGTTAACGCAATACCTGCTTTATCCAGTAAACTTCTACTTTGCCCAATCACCACACACACCTGCCTTATCATTTGGATTGAGATGATATAACAAATCAGCCAAAAATGAAATATGAACCGCTCAATTGGCGTGCTGCTGTGATGGCAAATTTATGGCATACTAGGGTGTGTTTTTCTGGCCGGCTTAGGCCACTTTGAAATCTCCAATGTAGGATGCAAGCTGTATGGATCAACTGCTGGATCAACTGGATTTAAACTTAAAAGAACTGTATCGCAAAGTCGTCGATGCC
>JAIUMG010000291.1 GCA_022565655.1 Alkalimonas sp. | reverse complement strand
CCCCTTGGTCGGCAAAACGCCACTCGCGACGCCCACATTCACCGCAGTTTGAAAACCAAACCAAATCGCCATCCCCAGAGCTAAAAAGCCATGAAAATGCATGTGCTTCAGCATGGCCTGACGGCCGATCCATAAGATCCGCGCCACCAGCAAAAATAACAACAGGATCACGCCCATCACCCCGAGAAACCCTACTTCTTCGGCGATGATGGCAAAAATAAAGTCGGTATGAGCTTCGGGCAGATACTCCAGTTTTTGAATGCTGTTGCCCAAACCCTGGCCACTGAAACCGCCCCGGCCGAATGCCATCAACGACTGCGTTAATTGATACCCACTGCCAAAGGGATCCGCCCAGGGGTCAAGAAATGCCGTCACTCGACGCCAACGATATTCGCTGTACACAATCAATACCGCCACCGACAGCAAGCCTGTTGCCATCAGCACAATAAATTGCCATAGCTTGGCACCAGCCAAAAATAGCAACACTATCGCCGTGGCAAACATCACGATGACCGTACCGAGATCTGGCTGCAGCAGCAGTAGGACGGCAAACAAAAATAGCACCAGCATCGGTTTGAGGAAGCCTTTCATATTTTCACGCACTTCGTCGTGTCGCCGTACCAAATAGCTGGCCAGATAGACAAAGAAGAACAGCTTCGCCGGCTCTGCGGCCTGAATATTAATCGGCCCTACCGCTAGCCAACGCTTGGCACCATTGACGCTATGGCCAAAAATAAGTACCGCAACCAATGCAGATACTGCCAGCGCCAGCAACAAAATATTACTCTGATGCCACCAATGCACCGGGATATTCAACACCGCAATAGCACAGGCAAAACCCAGCCCCATGTAAATCAGATGACGCATGGTAAAGTAAATCGGATTGTCGAACATACGATCCGCAACAGGTATCGAGGCACTGGTCACCATCACCAGACCGAGGCCCAGCAAAGCCAGTACGAGGATCAACAAGACGCTGTCGTAATCGCTCGGTTCTTCGCGTTGCAGTAATGACCATTGCTGCCAGCGAGGCCAGTGCAGCAGTGTGAAGGTTCTCATCGCACCACCTCCTGCACAGCCGCGGCAAAACGCTCACCACGCTCCTGATAATTTCTGAACATATCCAGGCTGGCACAGGCGGGCGATAACAACACCATATCGCCGGCTTTAGCCAATCGTGCCGCCTGTTTTACTGCGGCCGTCAAGTCGGCCACCTGCAGGCTGCCGGTTTTCATGGCAGCAATCGCTGCCCCGTCCTGGCCAAAGGTAATCAACTGGTCTACATCCTGCTGCAAGGCGGCGGCTAATTCAGCCATGTCCTGGCCTTTGCCATCGCCACCTGCCAGTAGGATCAATTGGCCCGCAACATCTGATCGCAGGCCAGCAATAGCTGCTTGGGTGGCACCAATATTGGTCGCTTTGGAGTCATTAACCCAGCGGATATCGTTGTGCTTTAACACCAGCTCGCAACGATGTGGTAAGCCTTTGAAGTGGCTCAATACATGACGCATGCTGGCAAAATCGGCTCCGGCCGCCAGGCTTAGCGCAGCCGCAGCCAGTGCATTGTATTGGTTATGCCGGCCAACCAGAGATAAAGACGATACCGGCATCAGCTCGGTGCCCGCCAGAGCAAGATAATACTGACCCGCTCGCTCTACCACACCATAACCATCGGGACTTTGCGGTGCATCCAGTCCCAGGCTGTGTTGGTTTAACCCCGGTTGTTGTGGCACCGTATGTTCATCGTCCCGATTGTACAAAGCCAGCTTGGTTTGCTGATAGATCCGTTGCTTAGAGTCACAGTAGGCTTGCAATGACGGGTAGCGATCCAGATGATCAGCTGATAGGTTTAAAATGGTGCTGGCGATAGAGGTCAGGCTAGAGGTGGTGTCCAGCTGAAAGCTTGATAACTCAAGCACAAACAGCTCTGCATCTGCTTGCTGCACGGCCGTTAATACCGGCAAACCAATATTGCCAGCCGCGACGGCTTTGATGCCACTATGCTGCAAGATCGCTTCAACCATGGCCGTTACGGTCGATTTGCCGTTTGAACCGGTAATCGCCAGCACTGGTTTGCTGTTGTAGCGTGCAAACAGCTCAACATCGCCGATCACCTCGACCCCCTGAGCCATGGCAAAACGGATTGCAGGATGGCGTAAATCCAGACCGGGGCTGACCACCAAAACATCCATATGCGCCATCCGGTTGGCATCCAGTTCGCCCAGATAAACGCCATCGGTTTTATCCAGTGCCAGCTCTTTTAAACCCTGAGGTTTTTTGCGGGTATCCATCAACACCGGGCGAATACCGTGTTGCAGCAAAAAACGCACCGTCGCCTGGCCTGACAGGCCAAGTCCGACGACTGCAATGCGTTTTTGTTGCCACGACGACATCATGCGTTCATTACCTCAGTTTTAATGTAGCCAGCCCAATCAGTACAAACATCACTGACAAAATCCAGAATCGCACAATCACGCGCGGCTCTGGCCAGCCTTTCAATTCATAGTGATGATGAATGGGCGCCATACGGAAAATCCGCTGGCCTCGTAATTTGTAAGAGCCAACCTGTAAGATCACCGACAAGGTTTCCATCACAAAGACACCGCCCATAATGAACAGAATCAGCTCTTGTCGAACTAAAATAGCAATCACACCTAGTACTGCGCCCAATGCCAGTGAGCCGACATCCCCCATAAACACTTGCGCTGGATAGGTGTTAAACCACAAAAAGCCAAGCCCGGCGCCAATCAGCGCAGAGCAAAGCACCACCAGTTCACTGGTGTGTGGCAGATAAGGAATATTCAGGTAGCTGGAAAACACCACATTACCGCTGGCATAGGCGATAATGGCAAAAGCGCCTGACACCATAATCACTGGCACAATAGCGAGCCCATCAAGGCCATCGGTCAGGTTGACGGCGTTGCTGGTACCGACAATGACGAAGTAACTCAACGCCAGAAACAACAAGCCCAGCTGCGGCATCACATCTTTGAAAAACGGCACCAACAGCGCAGTTTCTGCGGATTGCTCTGCCGTCATGTAAATAAATAACGCCGTAATAATGGCAAAAACGGACTGCCAGAAGTATTTCCAGCGAGCGATCAAGCCCTGAGGGTCTTTGCGGATTACTTTGCGGTAATCATCGACAAAACCAATGACACCAAAACTGACCAGCACAAACAACACCACCCAAATGTACTTATTGGTCAGGTTTGCCCAAAGTAAGGTACTGACCAGCACAGAACCCAGGATCAGCAATCCCCCCATGGTTGGGGTGCCTTGCTTAGAAAAGTGACTTTCTGGCCCGTCGTTACGGACCATTTGCCCAATCTGCATGCGCTGTAAGCGAGCAATGAGCCGAGGGCCTAAATACACACTCAGTATTAACGCCGTTAATACACCTAAGATGGAACGGAACGTCAGATAACTAAAGACGTTAAAAAAGGTCATGTACTGAGTGAGGTATTCGGCAAGCCACACTAACATGGGGTTTTCTCCTGCTGACAACTAACTAGCAAGTCTTGCACCACCAATTCCATATTCGCACTGCGCGAGCCCTTGACCAGAATGGTGATGTTTTGTTGCTGGGCGATAAACGGCTCCAGCTGCGCCACCAGAGTCTGACGCGAGCTGAAATGATGCCCTTGACCGTTGAAACAATCACTGGCGCTCTGTGATAACACGCCCAGCGTGAACAACAGATTAATCCCTTGCTCCTTCGCGTATTTTCCCACCTGTTCATGATACAAACGTGCATCGGTACCCAGTTCTGCCATATCACCTAATACCAACACCCGATAGCCTGAATAACTGGCCAGCAAATCGATGGCTGCCCGTACAGAACCCAGACTGGCGTTGTAACTATCATCAATAATGCGCACACCAGGCCGCGCATCGATCACCTGAGTTCGTCCTTTTACCGCGCTCATTTCAGCCAGGCCTAGCTGCACATCATTCAGGCTGGCTCCCAGCGCCATGGCTCCTGCCGCCGCGACCAAGGCATTAGCCACATGATGAACACCTGGCAGGTTCAGTTGCACAAAGCCATGGCCTTGCTCGCACTGCAGTTCGAAGCCCGCACACCCCTGAGAGTTCAGCACCAAATCAGTCGCTTGATAATCGGC
>JAIUMG010000290.1 GCA_022565655.1 Alkalimonas sp. | reverse complement strand
CTGGATGGTCAGTTACGCTCTTTGCCATCACTCCATGGCTACCAGGGCAATGGTGGTTTAAATGTGTTCCAGCTCAGCCCTGTTACTATGGCTCATCAAACGATTGATATTTATGGCAACTCTGATGATGTCTTTGTGTTTAACATTGCAAACTATTTCCTGATGGACGGCGGTGGCATCTTATTGCATGGTGTCGATCCAAATAACGTTTTTTTTAACTTTTATAGCCATAATCAGGCCAGTAATTACAGTCATTTGGCTGCAGCCAATATTGGCACCAGTTCAATTCAAGGAAACTGGCTGGCGCCAAATATGATGTTTCAGATAGGCGATGGGGCAACGTTAAATGCAACACGGGTGTGGGCTGGCGCCATGCAGTTAAATATCCAGACATTTATTCCTCCTGAAATGCCTGAGTCTCCAGAAGACCCTACTCCAGTTCCTGCACCAGCCAGTGTTTTTCTTCTGCTGTTAGGTTTACCTTTGATGGCGTTGTTGCATCGAAAAACGTAGCTAGCTGTTTCTTTTGAAAAGCAGCTTGATCATGACATGCGGATAGATTTAATTGGCCGAAGAGGAGGGCTGAAACCAGCACGATTGAGACTGCTGCTTTTTGGCGATATACATGGCCGAGTCGGCTTGCCGCAAAAGCTCATCGCTGTCTGCGCTGCCCTGAAACAATACCAGTCCGATACTAGAGCTGCATTGGTGCATGCTATCACTGGTTAGTGGGTATGGGCGCATTAAACTCTGCTGGATCTTATTGGCCAGGGTTTGCATGTGATGACGGCAGCGCTGTTCATCTTCATCAATATCGCGAACCAACACAATAAACTCATCGCCGCCGAAGCGAGCCACGGTATCAGCACTGCGCACGGTTTGCTGTATGCGATTGGCGATTTCAACCAGTATGGTATCCCCAGCTTTATGGCCATAGAGATCATTAACGGGCTTAAAATTATCCAAATCAATAAACATTAAACCGGCAAATTTATGACTACGCTGGCTGGCAGCAATGGCCTGAGCCAGGTGCTCTTCCAGCAGGGTGCGGTTGGCCAGGCCGGTCAGGTGGTCGAAATAGGCCAAATGCCGGATTTGGTCTGCACTCAGGCTTCGGCTGATAGCCAGCTCCGCCAGCTTGCTGTAAATTTTAATTTTGTCGAGTAATTCTGGTGATGGTTCAGCAGGTTGGCGGTGATAAATCGCGAAGGTGCCGAGTACCTTGCCATCTGCATTTTTCACAGGCTCCGACCAGCAGGAGCGTACATTCGCCAGCTCTGCCAACTCCAGGTAAGGTTGCCAATAATCATGGCTGTGAATATCACTGACGATCACCGTCTCTCCGCTAAAGGCGGCGGTACCGCAGGAACCAACTCCCAAGCCAATAACTACCCCATCAATAGCCTGGTTGTAAGCCTCGGATAAGGAGGGAGCTGCACCATGGCGCAATGTTTTCTGATCGCTATCCAGTAACAAGATTGAACACAAGGTATCTGGGTGTAACTGCTCTACTTGCAGCACCAGATGATGCAAAACTGCTTTTAGATTCGCGCCCTCGCTGATCAGACTTAGTATCTCATTTTGCATGCTGAGTTCTAGTGTACGTTGTGCCACTAACTGTTCTGTTTGTTGCAGACTCTGTTGATAGCGGCTGTTCAGTAAACTGAGTTGACTGATTTGCAGAGCCAGTGAGGATAACATATTCAACATCGCAGGCAGTTTGTTCTCATCAACAATAGGGACTTCCTGAATCGCCGACAAGTAGTCGTCGACCTCAAAACCGGCTTGCTTAGCTTGCAGGGTAAAGTAATCGAGATCCGGCTCTTCAGTCAAAAACTGGCCAATAAACAAGTTGGCGATGTGCTGGCCATCGAGAATAATCGGAGTGGCACAATCGATCAGGCCATTGCGGCAGCGGTAGACGGAGTAATCTTGGCCATCCTGAAGCTGCAGAGCCAAGTCTTTGTCGCTTTCAAGGCAACGGTTTAAGGTAGTTGGTGCCTGACGATGAAACTGGGCACAGGCTAGTTGCCAGCGTGATGATGCTAGTACCTTACCTTGCAAGTCAATTAATGCAATCGGAATGCCCATGACCTGCAGAAAGTTTTCAAATAAGCTGTTTAATTGTGAAAAGTCAGCTGCAGCAACCAATTCCTCGGCGGCTGGGTTATGGGGCGAAGGTAGAGCCTCATTCCAGTCACTGGGTAACGGGTCCAGCATTTGGATAAGGTTTGCTTCACGATGCAAGTGTGGCATTTTTTTTGTCATGACTCTTAAATTTAGAGTAAGCTGATTTAATTTACCAGCCTAGGCAAATTAAAGCATCTATCTTTGGCTGTAAGCAAAAGTTGCCATAGCCGCAATATCTGTTTATTGATGCCGTTGCTGCAAGATAGTTAGCACGTCACTTAACTCAAGATCCTGGCTTTGCAGCAGCACCAACAGGTGAAACAATAAGTCGGCCGATTCGTTTTTCAGCTCTTCGCGATCACCAACGGTTGCAGCCAATGCCGCTTCAACGCCTTCTTCGCCGACTTTTTGCGCCATACGCTTGACGCCTTTAGCAAATAAGCTGGCGGTGTAGCTGGTAGCCGGGTCGGCGCCTTTACGGCTTTTGATCACTTGCTCTAAATCATACAAAAAGCTCAGTTGCGGGCTGTTGCTGTTATCGTCGTGCCAGCAGGTTTCTGTGCCAACATGGCAGGTAGGGCCATTCGGTTTAGCCAACACCAAGATGCTGTCGGCATCGCAATCGGCACTAATAGCGACCAAATCCAGGGTGTGACCGGAGCTTTCACCCTTGGTCCAGAGTCGTTGCTTGCTGCGACTGAAAAAAGTGACTTTTTCAGTGCTAAGGGTTTTGTTGAGTGCAGCCTGATCCATGTAGCCTTGCATTAGCACCTTGCCAGAAATGGCGTGCTGCACAATGGCTGGAAGTAGGCCGGTATCAGGCCACTTTAGTTGGCTGATGCTGTCTTTGTTCATAAAAAAACCTTTATCTATTTGTCTTGTCATCGCAACGTGTTGCTTCATAGCCATGCGCTGCAGTTAGCCCTAAGCACAAGTGCGGATGTACTTTTTTCTGCGACCGTTGCAGGCCATGGATGGCCGTAACCGAGCCCCATGGATGGTTTATGGCGTGTCGCAGAAAAAATGTACGCAGCGGTTGTGCCTGCTCAAGGCCCGAGCTATCCAAGGTTCGAGCTATCAAAGTTAAGCCAGAACTAAGTATAAGGCCGGATCGCGACCCCAGCGGCAATAAGCTGCGCTTTTAGATCCGCTATTTCAATCACTGCCTTATGAAACACACTCGCAGCCAGCGCTCCATCAACATCGGCTTGCTGAAACACCTGAGTAAAGTGTTCGATGGCGCCAGCACCACCACTGGCAATAAGCGGAACCTGACAAATAGACCGAATGGCGCTTAGTTGAGCGATATCATAGCCGCTACGCACACCATCCTGATTCATACAGTTCAGCACAATTTCACCAGCACCTAGTTGCTGCACCTGTTTGACCCAATCGCTGGTGAGCCAGCGGGTTTTCTGGGTACGGCTTTCATCACCGGTGAATTGATACACCTGATACTGGCCACTGGCGACATCAAAAAAGCTATCGATCCCCACCACCACACATTGCTGGCCATAGGTGTCACGTAATTCACTGATTAATTCAGGCCGCAGCAGAGCAGGGCTATTGACCGAAATTTTATCGGCACCCATTTCCAGAATTTTGCCAGCATCGGCCACCGTTTTAATGCCACCAGCGACACAAAAAGGAATGTCGATGACCTCAGCAATACGGCGCACCCAGCTTTTATCCACCACCCGGCCATCGCTCGATGCGGTAATATCATAAAACACCAGTTCATCGGCACCCGCCTGAGCATAGCGCTCGGCCAGTGGTACGATATCGCCGACAATTTCATGATTGCGAAATTGCACACCTTTGACCACTTTACCATCCCGTACATCCAGACAGGGAATTATCCGTTTTGCCAGCATGCGATTGCCTCCTGCAGGGTAAATTTTCCTTCCAGTAGCGAGCGGCCTAAAATCACCCCAGCTACCCCAGAGCCGCGTAAAGCACGGATATCATCCAGGCAGCCAATACCACCTGAAGCTTGCCAGG
>JAIUMG010000289.1 GCA_022565655.1 Alkalimonas sp. | reverse complement strand
CCGCGGGAAGCCTGCTTACGTGCCATCGCAATGGGTGTCGCTGGCTGATGCTATTGGCTGGGTCCAGCAAGCGGGTGGCCAAGCTGTGTTGGCTCATCCCTTAAAATACAAGTTATCGGGGAAATGGTTGCGCCGCTTGGTGGTGGATTTTTCCGCTGCCGATGGCGATGCAATGGAAGTGGTTTCGCCACAACAAACCCCTCAGCAACGGGCTGAATTATGGGCCTTATGCCAGCAGTATGGCTTGCTTGCTTCAGTTGGATCTGATTTTCATCAACCAACGCCTTGGAATGAGCTTGGAAAAAACCTATATTTAACCGAAGAGATGACCCCAGTGTGGGCCAATTGGCCGCTGGCAGGGCAACAGGCATTGCCACTCTAATGGTTTTGAGCGTTGGCGCTGCCGTATCACCAACAACAATAAGAAGAATCGTATGAGTCAGTTTTTTCATATACACCCGGATACACCACAGTTACGTTTGATCAAGCAAGCCACACAGATTATTCAGCGTGGCGGGGTGGTGGTGTATCCAACCGACAGTGGCTATGCACTGGCGTGCCACTTAGGCGATAAAAATGCCCATGATCGAATTTTACGTATCCGGCAGATCAGTGGTGACCATCATTTCACCCTGATGTGCCGTGATTTATCCGAGCTATCGCTGTTTGCCAAAGTTGACAATACCGCTTTTAGGCTGATAAAAAACAACACTCCTGGGGCTTACACCTTTATTTTGCGCGGTACCAAAGAGGTACCTCGTCGTTTCTTAAATGAGAAAAAGAAAACTATCGGCCTGCGCATTCCTGAAAATCGTATTGCATTGGCGCTACTTGAAGAGTTAGGTGAGCCGCTGATGTCGACCAGCTTGTTATTGCCCGGTCAGCAGTTTGCTGAAGCTGATCCGGATGAAATGCGAGCACAGTTGGAAAAACAGGTCGATTTGATCATGCATGGCGGTGTGATCGCTGAGTCACCAACCACGGTGGTGGATTTATCTGAAGACCAGCCTGTGATTGTGCGTGAAGGGGTTGGTGATTGCAGTCCTTTTCTCTGATGTAGCATCATGAGCGAACCACTCGTTGCAGAACCCTTAACCATTCAGCAGCCGTTACCACTGGCTTTTGTGCGTGGTGAAGCGGTGCTGGAGCGGCCTGAAGATTTGTACATTCCGCCTGATGCCATGGAAGTTCTTCTCGATGCTTTTGAAGGGCCGCTGGATTTCCTGCTGTATTTGATCCGCAAGCACAAATTTGAAATCGTTGATCTACCTGTCAATGAAATTACTCAGCAATACATGGAATACATTGAGCTGATGCAGGAGATGAACTTTGAGTTGGCGGCTGAGTACCTGGTGATGGCAGCGATGCTGGCGGAAATAAAGTCGCGCTTGTTGCTGCCCAAGCATCGGGAGCATGAAGACGAAGAAAGTGATCCCCGAGCTGAGCTGATCCGCCGTTTGCAAGCCTATGAGGTATTCCGCCAGGCGGCGACTGATTTAGATCAACTGCCCCGACAAGAGCGTGATTTTTTTCATGGGCATGCACAACTGCCCGCTGACTTCCAGCCGATGATTATTCTCCCCGAGGTTGCGCTGGAAGACATGGTATTGGCGTTGAAAGATATTATGAAGCGCGCCAATGATTTTCAACACCATCATGTCAAGCGGGAGCAAATGTCGACCCGTGAGCGGATGAGCCGGATTCTAAGCTTATTGCAGCAGAGGGATTATCTGCGCTTTGAAGAATGTTTTGATACCTCAGAAGGGAAAGAAGGCGTGGTGGTCAGTTTTTTAGCTATTTTGGAGCTAAGCAAAGAGAAGCTCATTGTCCTGACTCAGGTAGAGATGTACGCGCCTATCCACCTTAAAGTCGCGTTAGGAGCCGATGGATGAATCAAGTGATCCAGCCTGCTCAGCTACAACAACTGATTGAGGCTGCCCTATTTACCTCGGAGCAGCCGTTATCGATGCAGGATTTGCAAAGCGGTGTCTTGGCCGGTTTGAACATCAGCAAAAATAAATTACAGGCGATTTTAACCCAATTGCAGCAAGATTATGCTGGTCGTGGTGTACAATTGGTGGAGACAGCTTCCGGCTTCCATTTTCAAAGTCGGCCTGAGCTCAGTGACTACCTGGCCCGGCTTTGGCCGGAGCGCTCACCTCGCTACTCCCGGGCGGTGATGGAGACTCTGGCGTTGATTGCCTATCGCCAGCCAATTACCCGGGGTGAAATTGAAGATATTCGTGGCGTCAGTGTAAGCTCACAAATCATGCGCACCTTGGTAGACCGAAACTGGGTCAAGGTGGTGGGGCATAAAGAAGTACCAGGTCGTCCAGGGCTCTATGCCACCACGGCTGAATTTTTAGATTATTTTGGTTTGAAAAACTTAAGCCAGCTACCACAGTTGACCGAGCTTCGGCCGGTTTCTGATGCTGAGCTCAACACCGTCGAGATGACAGGAGATACATCATCATGAGTGAAAAATTACAAAAAGTACTGGCGCGAGCCGGAGTTGGATCGCGCCGGGAAATGGAAGCTTTGATCAGTGCGGGGCGGGTTTCTGTCGATGGAAAAACGGCCTTTTTAGGCGATCGGGTAGAGTCGTCGCAGGCTATCCGGGTTGATGGCCATCCCGTGAAAATTATCGCTGAAGAAGCACAAGTATGTCGGGTGATTGCTTACCATAAACCAGAAGGTGAAATATGCTCGCGCAACGACCCTGAAGGTCGCCCCACGGTGTTTGATCGCTTACCTAAATTGCAAGGTGCGCGCTGGATTGCCATTGGTCGCTTGGATATCAACACCTCGGGGTTATTGCTATTCACCACCGATGGCGAACTGGCCAATCGTTTGATGCACCCTAAGTTTGAAGTGGAACGCGAGTACGCCGTGCGGGTGTTTGGCGAAGTGACCGATGCCATAATTCAGCGCTTGCGCACCGGTGTGATGCTGGAAGACGGCAAAGCCAACTTTAAAAAAATTAAAGCCATGCCCGGTGAGGGCTTAAACCGCTGGTTTCATGTTATGCTGACTGAAGGGCGTAACCGTGAGGTTCGCCGGATGTGGGAATCGCAGGGGGCCGTGGTGAATCGGTTGATCCGGGTTCGTTATGGTGATCTGCAGTTGCCGAAACATATTCCGGCTGGCGGCTATGCCGAGTGCGATTTAAAAGAAGTGAATTACTTGCGGGAGTTGGTCAAGTTACCGGAAGAGACGCAAAGCTTAATTATGCACGAAGACCGTACCGAACGCCGCCGTCGTATTGCTGGTGTGCGCCGAGCGGTGCGTAAGCACCAGATCGCTGCAAAAACGCCTGGGCGCAAAGAAACCAAGCCGAAAGCGAAACCAGCCCGCAGCGAGACGACTAAAGAAAAAGCTCCGCAGCGCAGAAGCCCGAAAAAGCCTGGTCGCAAGTAGACGCTGCATTGGGATACTGCGGTTGGTGAGCGTACCAACCGCTGAAACGATTTCTTATTGATAACCATCCGGGTTTTGTTGTTGCCAGCGCCAGCTATCGCGCACCATATCATCCAGTGTTTTCTCTGCTTGCCAATTCAGTAAGCTTTTGGCCTTGCCCGGATCGGCGTAGCAGGTGGCGATATCGCCTGGGCGGCGCTCGACGATCTGGTAAGGCACGGCGACCTGATTAATATCGCGAAAGGCATGCGCCATCTCCAGAACACTATAACCAACGCCAGTGCCAAGGTTAAAGGCTGCAATGCCCGGGTGTTGCTGCAGGTACTTCAGTGCTTTTAAATGACCGGCGGCTAAATCGACCACATGGATGTAATCGCGAACTCCAGTGCCATCTTTGGTTGGGTAGTCGCCACCGAAAACACTGAGCTTTTCACGTTTGCCTACCGCGACCTGCGAAATAAAGGGCATCAGGTTATTGGGAATACCATTTGGATCTTCGCCAATCTGCCCACTGCTATCAGCCCCTACTGGGTTAAAGTAACGAAGCAGCGCAACCGACCACTCAGGATCCGCTTTCACCAGATCGTCTAGAATATGCTCGATCATCAGTTTGCTCTGACCATACGGATTGGTCGCCGAGCGAGGGGCTTCCTCTGGGATAGGTACCTGTTTGGCATCCCCATACACAGTGGCGGATGAACTGAAAACCAACTGCTTGACACCAGCCTCCTGCATGACCTGACACAGTGT
>JAIUMG010000288.1 GCA_022565655.1 Alkalimonas sp. | reverse complement strand
AGTTTAAAGCATTGGGCGCAGGGGTCTACCTGGTGCGGGAAGAGCAGATCGATACAGCCAAAGTGGGCAGCGCACTTGGCTTGACCATGTTGATGTCCTGGTTGCTGGCGGCTGCCATTATATTGCTGGCCCTGCCGATTGCACGCTATTACCGCATTGAGGAAGCGCCGCTGTTGCTGTTGATCCTGTCTTCCACCTTTATTATTACCCCTTATGTCAGTATTCCCTATGCCTTACTGGTGCGGGCCATGGCTTTTGGTGAGCTGCGCAATATCAAGCTACTGAGTGCTTTGGCATCTTTTATCGCCACACTGGCCTTTATTGTGCTGGGATACAGCTTCTATGCGCTGGCGCTGGGTTATGCGCTTGGTTTTGCCATGCAGTTGGTGTTACTCAATACTCTGTATCGGCCTTTGGAAATGCACTACCGGCCCCAGTTTCGGCAAATGAGGGGCATTGCCAGCCTGGGCTTGATCACGACCGGCGCCGAATTTATGAAGCGAGCCAGCCAGGTGATGCCGGATTTGGTGGTTGGTCGCGTGGGGACTACCTTTGAGGTCGGTATTTTTTCGCGTGGTCAGGGCTTTGTGCAGTTTCTGTCGGATGGTTTGCGGATGGGGGTCGGCATTGTGTCCTTGCCTTATATTGCCGAAGTAAAGCGCAACGGGGGCGATCTGGCAGCTGCTTACCTGCGGGGTAGTGCCTTATTCAATGCATTAGCATGGCCGGTGCTGGCGGTTGCTGCGGTTGCCAGTTTGCCGGTAATTCGCTTGTTGTTTGGGGACCAATGGGATGCTGCTGCGCCCATTGCCAGCATTCTGATGGTCTGGGCTGGTTTGAAAACCCTGCACTTTCAGTTTCATAGCTTTATGATAGCGCTGGGCCGCCCGTACTTCACTTTGTGGCGTGAAAGCGGTAATGCGCTGGCGATTCTGATGGCTTGCGTTTTGTTGTACTCACAGGGCTTACAGGCGATGGCGTATGGTTTTGTCGCGGTAGCCATGATGGAAGCCTGCATCCTGTTGTTGGTGATGCGGGCTCTTATTGTTCTCAATCTGCGTCACTTTATCAGCACCATTTTGCATAATGCTGTTATCACACTGCTTTGTCTGTTACCGGTTTGGCTGTTTCATCAGCAGTACGATTTTCAGCAAGGCCGCCCACTGCTGATTGTGGGCACTATTGCCTTGCTGATGCCATTTTGGTGGCTGTTGTGGTTAAAGGTGCTTAGGCACCCGCTTTATAGTCAGCTTTTCTCTGATAGCAAGGGTGTAACGGCTTAGTGTTTTTATTTTGGTTTTGCATCCGGTGACAATTGTTCCGGATTTGCGTAAATGGTGATGCCTTCGCTGGACAGCTGCTTTAAATGCCGCAAAAAGTCACTGGCAGGAATAAACCAGCTATCGCCAGCGCCAACTTTGCCGCTTTTCAGGTAGCCAGCTTGCTGAAATTCTTTCATAAAATACTGCCGCAAGTCGTCTCTGGATGGATGGTCGATGCGCTGACGGGCCAGATCTTTGTTATATGACCGCACTGGCACTTGCCAAACTTTATCGTTGGCATCAATACAAGGGAGCTGGTGCTTCTTTTCCCAAACCGGCAATGGGAATGCGTCGCCTAGTGTATCTTCCAACAGATGATAAAAAGTAACCGGGCCCATGCTGATGCCAAGGCCCAGTACTTTGGCTTGCGGCATTTCCATAAAACGTTGCCAGGGCGAGCCTTCGCCAAACACCGAGGGTGCCTGATGATGGCCATTGGTCAGGTAATCCGCATCCTTGCCCCAAGCGGCGACCGAGTGGGTCGGGTGCAGGCTGCGTTTGACGCCGGCCGACTTTAAAAAGGTTTCCGGCAAGCGGCCCATATGGGTGCCGTGAATGCGGGGATCAAACTGGTAATCTTCCAGCTGGCAGGTGGCATCAATGGTACCGCCGGGCAAGTAATAAGCGGGCAGTAAAATATTGCCATCGGGGCCAACGCTTTGTTGCAAAGCGGCAATCACCGCAGCAGGGCCACCTTCGACGTAGCCTAAGCTGCGCAGCGACGAGTGCAAAAATACCGTATCCCCTTGTTCTATGCCAAGCCTGTTTAAGTCTTCAACCAGTTGTTGCTGGCTGATGTGCTGCGCTTCTTGCTTTACTTTTTGCGCCGAGCGTTGCCGGTTCAGTTGCTCCAAAGCGGATTTGATCAGGTTTTTAACAGAGCGAAGCATGCTGGGGTCCTTGTCGATTAGGAAGTCAATGAAAGTCGGTAGCAGCGAAGGTGACTGCCTGCGCAGTTAATCGGGGTAAACAACAGCTGGTTGGCCGGCAGCTCACCGCTTGGCAAGTAAATCATGCCATAGCGGCCCACCGTGGCCATTTGACTGTCCTGGTAATCCAGCGCCAGCAACGGCTGCCAGTCTCCTTGTGGGCTGCGGCGCCACAAGGCCGCTTGCTCTGGCGTGTCTTGTTGACGCCCGGGCTCGAAGGTGGTGGCTAAGATGGCGCTGCCATCGGCACAGGGCGTGGCGAAATAGGCTGGGTTGCCAATGGTGGCCACCTGTTCACGCTGCTGGCTTTCGAAATGATAGCGGTAAATGTGGTTGATGGCATCGGCCGGGGCATCTTTACCGGCATCCATGCCCCATTCGATGCAGTCGGGGTAAAACAACAGACTGATGGCGCGCCAACTTTGATCGCCGCCACCTAATTTGTGTAGGGTTACAAATTCATCGTCCGTGTAGTAAATTGCGCATTCATGATCCTGATCACCGGTGGTGACCCAAAGGCGGTTTCGGTATGAATCGTAGCGTATTGCATGTACATGCTTGATTTCTTCCCGTTCAAATTCCCAGCACGCAGATACAGTTTGCACCCGAGGATCTACCTTTATTACTCTGGTTGAACAGCTGTGACCATTCTGGTACTCGCCAAAATATACGGCTCCACTTTCTGGATGTGTTGCTAACCCACTTCTGAGGGGACCAGTAAAGTTGCCGATTGATTTTATCGAAAGTGGTTCAGCAAAATACCTTTTCAAGGTACTAGGTTTAAACAGGTATATTTGATCGTAGACGATAACAACATCACCATCTACGGTCTGAATAAGGTCGTGAATACCCAGATGAGGTTTTAACCATTGTCTTAAACTGCTACGAGCCACTTTATCTTTTAGTTTACCTAGGATACCCTTTGAAGACGGGGGAAGGCGGCAATACCTTGAAAGCTCTTTGGTGCTGTAGTTGTATCTGTACACCCAGTGATCTCGGGTGCATAAGCAGTATTGTTCGGTTGAAAAATGTATTGTTAGATTGTGTTCAACAAGTTTTTTTTTCATCATGAAAAATCCCTGTTAAGTTTTAACTTTATCATGAATCAGTTTTTATTATGCGACTTTATCAGCTTAGCAGCAAGGTTTTCATGGTGGTATGAGTTAATTCATATTGATTTTTTGCAGCTGAACTGACTTATGTAAGTTACTCTTAATAAAGGCACTCATTTCACAAGCCAGTGAAGATTGATTTTTCAAGTCTTTAGGTGTTAATTAGTTTCAGATTAGATTGTTTAGGTACCTAAGTATGGATTGTTCGTTTTCCCACTGAAGTTAAGTGGTAGTGTTGTGAAGAATCACCTCCGTATAAAACAGTAAAAGTTGGAGGTTAATTTATTTTGTTATTTGCAGTTTGTGAGGTTTTATGAGTGGTTGGGTAGGGAAGTCAAACCCGCGAAGCAAGGGAAGATTTAATGATGAGTTTTACCAGAAATCGACGGACAAACAGAGTTTGTCGATAGAGGCATCTGAGTTAATTCGATGTGATCAATTACAGCTAAAAACTGAAAAAGTTTATCCGGTTGAGTATGTAGAGTTTGACGGAGAAAAGACGCTAACCACAAAAAAAATCTCAGGAGTTGAACTATTTAATGTCTTATGGAATGGGACCTCGAGGTTACACAAGATCATCGGACGTAACAGCATAAATTCTGAATATGTCGCTGGAAAAATTTCAGCACTTGGAGCTTGGTTATCTATTTACCATCGCTCATCATATGAACACAGTTTTGATGTATCAGCAAGCATGTGGATTAAACAGTCATTCCAAAAGAAGTTGGACAAGCTGGTTTCAATTGACTTGTTAACATCAGAGTTTGCAGGAAAAATTACAAATACATTTGTCGAACCGTTAGCGGC
>JAIUMG010000287.1 GCA_022565655.1 Alkalimonas sp. | reverse complement strand
GTCAGTTTGAACATGATCCCTCGGATCAATTTAGCCTGGCCCACAGTGACATTCGGGTTCTGCAGCAGGATCAATATGGCAGCCTGTGGCTTGGTAGCTATGGCGGAGGCTTGCTCAGATATCAGGGCGGAACCGGTATCAGCATGCTGCGCCATAGCCTGAAGTTTGCCGACAGTCTGAGTAATCCAAATATCAGTAGTGTTCTGGAGCGTCAAAATGGTGATATCTGGTTAGGCACCAGAGGATCAGGCGTTGATCTGTTTCAACCCGGCAATGGCATCATTCAGCGCTACCCACCGCGAGCCATCGAGGGGCAATTGCAACAAGGTTGGATCAGCGCCATGGCAGAAATGGCAGACGGTACCCTTTGGCTTGGTGTCCCTCCCGGCCAGCTGTATACCTTTGATGACCGACTGCAGCAATTCCAGCTGATTGATGAAACCGCAGGCTTTTATGGCAGCAATGTACGCCGCTTAATGGTAGACAGCCAACAGAATCTGTGGCTTGCCAGCAACCAGGGCGTCAAAGTCATGTTTCATCAACAACAGCAGTTTACCTCGTACCCATTGATGGCAGAAAGGCCCATCAATGACTTCATCAATACCATTGTCGAAGATCAACAGCAACAAATATGGATTGGTGGCGGCGCCAACGGTGTTTTTCGTGGCACTGCGCACAGTGATGGTGCCGAGCGGGTTCGCTTTGCCAACCGATCAGATGATGAGCCGTTAAGTATTTTAGGCATGCTGGTCGATCAACAAGGTGAGCTGTGGCTCGATACTCCCTCCGGCCTGTTTGTGATCGATGATGTGACCGCCGAAAAGCCAGAGCTGCGTCAACCAGACAGCATTAAAGCCCTTGGTACCCAGGCATTTGGCGCAAACTTACTGCAAGATCAACGTGGTCGGATATGGACACAAACGCATATGTACGACCCGGCAGTCCCGCTGGTGTATCGGCTTAGCTCAACCGATGGGGCAAACCTGGGTACGCCCTGGTTTCGTGCCTATACCCAAACCCGCAATGGAACCATGTTATTTGGTGGCTCTCAGGGGCTGTTAATCATCAAACCACAACAGTTCGAACCCTGGTTGGCTTTTCCTCCTGTGGCACTGACATCATTGCAAGTGGATGGCACACCTCAGGTAAAAACACCGTATAATCGAATACGGCTTGCTGCCAACCAACGTCGCTTTACCGTCGAGTTTGCCGCATTGGATTTAGCAGCGTCCCAGTTACTCGACTACAGCTACCAGTTGGTCGGCTTTGATCAGCAATGGCACTATTTAGATAGAGGCCAACGCCAAGTCAGCTACACCAACCTTTGGCCGGGTAACTATACCCTCAAAGTGCGTAGCACCAACCGCAATGGCGACTGGGGCCCGGTTCAGCTTGAACTGCCGGTGTATATTGAACCGAAACTATGGCAACAAAGTTGGTTTGTACTCAGCATTATCCTGCTTATACTTTTGCTGATATATGCGCTGATCCAATACCGCACACGGGTATCACGGCAACAAGCTCAGTTATTTGAGCAGCAAGTGAATGAGCGCACACAAGAATTAAAGCAGGCACAAAAACTATTAATTGAAAAAGAAAAAATGGCATCATTGGGTCAGGTGGTGGCTGGTGTCGCCCATGAAATAAATACCCCGGTTGGGGTCAGCGTTACTTCGAACAGTGTCTTGCTGAATGAACTGCAAAATATAGAACATCATTTTACGCAAAAGACACTGACCTCACAGCTGATGCAGCAGTTTATAACCAGCTGCGATAACAACCTCAACCTGATCGCTCACAACCTGCAACGTGCGGCTGATCTGGTGGATAATTTTAAGCAAATGGCGGTCAATCAAGCCAATAATAAACTGCAAGTGATTGAACTACCTGAGTGGATCCAACAGCGTATAGAGCCCTTTAAATATAGCTTTCCGCATAGCGATATTGCCATAAATTGTCCAAGGATGAAGCTCAACGTCAGAGCCTCTGCGTTGGAGCAGATCCTGCATCAACTGGTGCATAATGCGTTGCACCATGGCTACCAGGCTGAAGCCAAAGCCAGAGTTAAGCTTGACGTCAGCATCAGCGACGGGCATTGCTTGATCAGCGTCACAGATCATGGTTCAGGCATCAGTGATACCCTGCAGCCACGTATTTTCGAGCCCTTTGTCACCAGCAAACGAGGCAGCCGTAACCATGGGCTCGGCTTGCACCTTTGCTACAACCTGGCCACCCAGGTGTTAAATGGCGATATACAATTACTGTCAAGCTCTGCAACAGGCAGCTGCTTTCAGCTGACATTTCCGCTGACCGATGATTAAGCAGTCAATTAACTTTAGGTTGCACCTTTGACGCTCTATTGATTTAACTCAACAAAGTAGCGGTTTCATCGGGGACCCCTTGCTTTTTCTCACCATTGCTCCAATATAGACAGTATCCCCGCCTGTTCTGCAGGCGGTTTTTTTATGAGACAGGAGATAACCATGTCGGACCAACCTGCAATTATTCTTTCAAGTCTGGATTACGATCGCCTTGATGCCTTGTTGGCCAAAGTAAAAGAACTGAGCCCGGTGCACGAGCAGCTGCTGCTGGAAATGGAGCGGGCTAACTTAGTGGAACCAGAGCAGGTTCCGGCAGATGTCGTGACCATGCATTCAAGAGTGCGCTTTAAACTGAAAAGCAGCGGCAAAGAGTTTGAGAAAACGCTCTGTTACCCGAACGAACTGGCAACCAGCAGCGATGGCATCTCGATCTTTGCCCCGGTTGGCGCCGCTTTAATTGGCTTATCCGTAGGACAACACATTGACTGGCCAATGCCCGGTGGCCAAGTGGATCAGGTAGAAATTGTTGAGCTGGTTGATCAGCCCGAACGCAAAGGCGAGTACCACCGCTAAGCGCTCTGCTCACCAGTTATCCCTCAGGGCAGTATCGCTGCCCTACTCCACCATCTTTAAAATTGGCTCCATAATGTCTTGCATGGTCACAAGACCAGCCAACTCATTATTATTCAACACCAATACCCGCTTGATGCGCTGCTGGCTCATTAGTGCCGCTACATGCTTCACCGCCAGATCTTCGCCCACCGCAACCACCGGCTTGGTGTAAATGTCATAGACATGCAGCAGATCAATGTCACCGCTTTCAGCGACAATGGTTTTTAAAATATTGGTGTGGGTGATCAGACCATAAGCATCGTGCGGCTGCTGCTTTTCCACCACCAACGATTTTAGATCGTGCTTTTTCATCAAGCTAAGCGCTTCACGCAAGGTGGTAAAGGGCGATACCGTCACCACTTGTTTCACCATAATGTCTTTAACCAGTCGGACCGAGTCCATATCAGAGTTCCTCTTTTAAATGTTGTTCAAACCGCTGCACCTGTTTGACATCGATACCGGCCAAATGCTCCAGTGGAACGGTAAACACCAGGCCTTCTGAGCCACCTTCATCTTTGGCGACCACCTCTTTGATGGCTTTTAGCACACCAAGCGATAGCGATTTTTCCAGCACCATCAACAATACCGTCTGACTGCCTTCAAAACTGAGGCCGAAAAAAGTCTTACGCTCATCGCAAGGAATACCTTTGCCTGCCAATATGGTGATGCCAGTCGCACCATGTTTACGGGCGGCTTTGATGGTTTGCTCTTCGTATTCGTCATTGACGATGGCAACCAGAGCTGAGAATTTCATGGGGTTTGTCTCCTGAATTTTGCTGCGTACTCCATCATCGTGGCGTACGCCATCACCGTAATAATTGGGAAAATCGAGGCAAAGGCAATCAGGCCAAAGCCATCTATCAACACATTGCGCCCTTCTATATGAGTGGCAAGCCCTATGCCCAATGCTGTCACTAAGGGCACTGTTACCTCCGAGGTGGTCACGCCACCCAGATCAAAAGCTAAAGCAATAATGTACTTTGGCGCTAAGGCTGTCAGTACGATAACCACCAGATAGCCCGCCATAATGTAATAGTGAATGGAGTCGCCGGTAATAATTCGATGCACACCGACAGCAATACCAATGGCTACGCCAAGCGCCACAATCAAACGGATAACGCTACCTTTCAACCGACCCGGAGCGGCTTGTTCGGCCTGCTGGCCAACCGCAATCAGCGCAGGCTCGGCCAAGGTGGTTGCAAAGCCAATCATAAAGGCAAACAGGTAAATAAAGGGCAAGTAGT
>JAIUMG010000286.1 GCA_022565655.1 Alkalimonas sp. | reverse complement strand
CACATTCAACTGGTGATAGGCCTTGTGAAACCAGGCTTTCTAAAGTGGAGGAGTCGCTGCCTGGCTATGCAGGCTGAACATCAGCGCTGCTGTCGTCAGGGTACACTTGGTTGTAAGTTGCATAACATGCCTCCGTATTGGGCCTATTGTTGTTTTGGGTAACTAAGATTGACCCTGTAAAAAGTTAAGCACGACCTCATGATGGTCTTTGGTTTTGAATTTGTCGAATACATGAGCAATCTTGCCTTGTTCATCAATTAAAAACGACGTGCGATGAATACCGTCGCTGACCCGGCCCATAAACTTTTTGGGCCCCCATACACCAAAGGCATCGGCGACAGCGTGATCTTCATCCGCCAACAGGGTGAAGTTAAGCTCTTGTTTATTGGCAAAGTTGAGCAGTTTCTTCGGGGTATCCGGGCTTAAGCCCAACACAACCACACCTAGTTTTTCCAGCTCGGCTTTGCTGTCACGCAAACCGCAGGCCTGAACCGTGCAACCGGGTGTCGACGCTCGTGGGTAAAAGTACACCAGTACCTTTTTACCAGCAAAGTCGCTGAGTGCAACCTGGTTGCCATGTTGATCAGCAAGTGAAAATTGAGGAGCGTCTTGTCCGGCAGTCAGTGTTTGCATTGCAGTATCCTTATCGAATCATTGAACATACAAAGTACAGAGTGTAAACAGGCTGGCCAGCGGGTACAACCTGACGTGACCAGAAAATCTGTTATCATACTGATATAAAAAGGCGTTGGATCATGTGGTTCCATGCAAGGAGAGTGTAGCATGCAAAAAGTAGCGGTAGTCACCGGTGGCTCGAATGGCATTGGTTTTGCCATTGTGCAGCGGCTTGAAGCGGAGAATTATCAGGTGGTGAATCTGGATATTCAGCCGTCAGAAGCAGGGCATTTCGTCGAGTGTGATGTTCGCCAGGTGTCAGCTGTTAAAGCGGCGATTGAGCAGGTCATTCGTCAGTATGGCCGGGTTGATGTCTTGGTGTCGAATGCGGGAAAACACCTGTCAGCGACCATCGAAGATACCAGTGAAGCCATGCTGGACCAACTGTTTGCTTTGAATGTGAAAGGCGCTTTTGCAGCGGTTCAGGCGGTGTTACCGCAGATGAAACAGCAACGTCATGGCGCTATTGTGCTTATGGCCTCGGATCAGGCCTTGATAGCCAAGCGCAGCTCGTTTGCTTACAACCTGACCAAAGCTGCGCTGGCATCAATGGCGAAAACAACGGCACTGGATTACGCCGACTTTGGCATTCGCTGCAACGCCGTGTGCCCTGGCACCATTGAAACGCCTCTGTACCACGCAGCCATAGAGCGCTATTGTCAGCAGAGTGGTCGTAACAAAGCCGAAGTGCATGCTGAAGAGGCGGCCGAGCAGCCGCTTGGGCGTTTGGGGCAGCCCGAGGAAGTGGCTGCCCTGGTTGCTTTTTTAGTCAGTGCGGAAGCGGCCTTTATTACTGGCAGTCTGCAGCTGATCGATGGCGGTTACACGGCGCAATGAGTGAGCCATCGCTCGACATTATCGATCCCCACCTGCATGTCTGGCAGTTGAAGGCAGGGCATTACCACTGGTTACGTTCTGATAAACCTCCTATCTGGCCAGATAAAGCTCTGTTGCAGCAGGATTACTTACCGGACGCGTTACAGCTATCTGCACCGTTTCGTTTGGCTGGAGCCGTTGCCATAGAAGCTGGTTTTGATAATAACCTGCCTGAACGCGAGCTGCACTGGCTGTCTGAACAAAGCTGGCCTTGTGCCTGGCGCAGTGTGGCATTTTTAGATTGCGCGGCACCGCTGGCGGATATTGAACGCAAACTGGCAGCACTCTTACCCTATCAGCCGGCAGGCGTGCGGCATATCTTTGAAAATGAGGATGAGGCTATATTGCATGGTGCGCAGCTGGATACCGTTGCTAAGTGGCTGCAGCAGCATCAGTTGCTGCTGGAAGTGCAGTGTGATGTAAGCAAATCAGCCAATACTCTGCGTATTTTGCAATTGGCCGGACGCTATCCAGGTCTTCGCCTGGTTCTCAATCATGCGAGTTTGGTTCAACCCACGAATGTGCAGGCTTGGCAACGGCAACTTGGCCTGTTGGCCGAGTACAATAACATCGCGATGAAACTGTCGGGCTGGGAAATGCTCAAGGCCGGCCGGCAAAGTCGCTTTGAAGCCAACTGGCTGCGACAAGTGCTGGACATGGCGCTGAACCAGCTGCCCAGCCAACAATTGATGCTGGCCAGTAATTTTCCGCTGTGTTTATGGCAAGGCAGTTATCAACAGCTGTGGCAGCGTTATTTTGACACTTGCCAACAACTTGGACTGAGCGGCAGCGAATGGCAACAGCTGAGCAAGCTGACCGCCAGTTACTGGTATTCACTGAGATAATGAGTCGGCTATTTTTGCCTCTGTGTTGCTTGCGCTGAGTGATTCCGCTAAGGTTTTGGCACGTTTTATGTTTTTGAGGTTTGTATGCATTACTCCAGTTTAGGCAGCAGTCAGCTTAAGGTGTCTCGGGTCTGTTTAGGCACAATGACCTGGGGGCGGCAGAATACGCAGTACGATGCTGATGCACAGATGGACTATGCCTTGGCACAAGGCGTCAATTTTATTGATACGGCCGAAATGTATGCGACTCCACCAACTGCAGAGACCTATGGCGCCACCGAACGTATTATTGGCGATTGGCTCAGTCGCAGTGGCAAGCGAAAGCAGATTGTACTGGCAACTAAAATGGCCGGTAACGGTTTGTCGTATATCCGCGATGGCGGCGATATGACACCAGCAACGCTGGTACAAGCGGTTGACGCTTCGTTGCAGCGCTTACAAACTGATTACATCGATCTTTATCAATTGCACTGGCCTAACCGGGTGTCACCGCACTTTGGTAAACATCGGGTGGGCCGTATTGGTTTTGCAGATGCAGCAGAACAAACAGAGCAAATGCTGGGGCTGCTGCACGCGCTTGATCGCTGCGTCAAAGCCGGAAAAATTCGTTTCTGTGGGTTATCCAATGAAACGCCCTGGGGCATCAGCCAGTACCTACAACTCAGCGCAAAGCACAACCTGCCTCGCATGGTGTCGATACAAAATGAGTTCAGTCTGCTGCATACCAAAGACTGGCCATATCTAATTGAGCAATGCGCGCTGGAACAAGTTGCCTACCTGCCATGGTCACCGCTAGCGAGTGGGGCGTTAAGTGGAAAATACCTCAATGGCGCACGACCGGAAGGAAGCCGTTGGAGTATGCTTCAGCGCAATGGTCTGTTTCGTGATACGCCTGAATCGAATAAAGCGATTAGTGCTTTTAATGAGCTGGCTTATAGCCATGGTGTTTCTGCCACGACGTTAGCGCTTGCTTGGGTTAATCAGGTCGAGGGAGTGACGTCAACCATTATTGGTGCAACAAGTATGGAACAGCTAAGGCAAAATACTGAAGCGTTTTCAATGTCACTAAGCGAGTCGATGCAGAATGATATAATGCTGTTTTTAAAACAACATCCGTCACCGTTTTAAACCAAAGGATCCCGTTTGTTTTCACTGCGAAATACCAGGCATAACCTAAAGCGTGATGAGATGCGAACGCAAGGGAGTGGCCTGATTTATGGCTGGGTCACTCTCGGGTCACTGTGGTGGATGACAACTTTGGGAGCTGGAGCAACGCCCATTTTATAGACATTCCACGGGCGATCTGTTGGCGGTAATTCGTCATCGCAGCTGATTTCGTAGGCCAAATGTCCGTCCAGCCGACAAATCCGCCAGCACCTAAAGCCGATAGAGTAGGAGATAGCCGGGCTTCTGGCCGCTTTGCCATCGACTCGATCCCAGGCCATCTTGTTATTCCAGTAGCCCGGCCGCGATACTATGTTGACTCCTTAGGTATGGTTCTTTCTCAATAACAGCATGGGCCGTTCAGGCCAATAGAAACTTTACGCTTAAAGCATGGCACTATGAGGTGGCTTTCACATGTTCGGTGATTGGCTTGAGAGAGCTTTATATTAACAATCTCACAGAATCAAGTGCTCACCGACACTGTATTGAGTTTAAAGGAATGAGTAAACAGACAAAACAGCGTAGTGAGATCGCACAAAGGCGCCGTAGCGCCTTGATGGAATACTGAGAAAGCCGGGCAGGCTTATCGAATCACTACCCGCTGTGAGCGCATAACGAC
>JAIUMG010000285.1 GCA_022565655.1 Alkalimonas sp. | reverse complement strand
ATGTTCAACTGCTA
This sequence comes from Alkalimonas sp., assembly GCA_022565655.1. Classification (GTDB taxonomy): domain Bacteria; phylum Pseudomonadota; class Gammaproteobacteria; order Enterobacterales; family Alteromonadaceae; genus Alkalimonas. The sequence goes on along the minus strand of JAIUMG010000285.1, from coordinate 4,183 downwards.
AAGTAGCCATTCCAAGCCTCCAAAAACGTATCTCTATTTTCAATCACCAGTTGCTCGAGTTTTCTCAATTCTTTTGGCGCAAACCGAGCCGAGCTAGCGAGAGCCACTGGTTGCAACCAGAATTTCGCAAGCATCTTCTCGCGCTGAATATGAATATGAGCGGGCTCTGCACTCTCATTACTATAAAAGAAGAAGCGGTATGGCCCTAATCGTAAGACTGTGGCATGTTTAAAGATTATCCTAAAAAAGTCCCAGCGCCAAACTGAAAATAACGCTTATTCAAAGGATCTAAACCCGCAAGTTGTGGTTAAAACACTCAATGAGAGGAACCGTATATTTACACAGTAGTAATGGCTGCGGGTTTGACTGTATTGCTGCTGTTATTCAGGCACAAAAAAAGGGCTGAATCAGCCCTTTTCTTTTTACGCTTTGGATTAACGACGTAAGCCAAGACGCTTGATCAAGTCTGCATAGCGGCTTTGATCTTTACCTTTCAGGTAATCCAGCAATTTACGACGCTGGCTAACCATACGCAATAAGCCACGACGTGAATGGAAATCATGCTTGTGGTCAGCGAAGTGACCTTGCAGGTGGTTGATGTTTGCAGTTAACAAAGCAACCTGCACTTCAGGTGAACCCGTGTCACCTTCTTTTTGTGCGTAATCAGCAACGATTTGTGCCTTTTCAGCAACAGTTAAAGCCATAATAAAACTCCAATCCTGAGTGAATTAATAAAAGTATTGCTGCCGATCACTCATTCAGCGAACAATAAAGCGCGCGTATTGTACCATGCGGGCTTTGCTTTACAAGATTTATGTGTGGTTAAAGCTCAATAAACGCCTGGGTAGCAGCTGCAACTCAACACAGCGGCCGATACCAAGAAACTGCTGCTGTTCGGAGTACAAACGAATAGCTTCAGCATCGGTATGTTCAATAGCAAACGACTGGCCATGCTGAATCTGTTGCTGCTGCTCAGCAGTTAACTGCAGACTAGGTAAACCATGCAGCGCCGTATCCATCGGTAGTAGCAGTGCATCCAGTGCTGTAAAGTCGTTTTCGGCATGGCAGGTTTCGGCCAATGTTTCAAGCAATGGCAATGGCTGCATCGCTTCGGCCTGAAAGGGGCCAACCTGGGTGCGATGCAAGGCACTCACATAAGCGCCACAGCCTAAAGCTTCGCCTAAATCATCAATCAGGGTACGAATATAGGTGCCTTTACTGCAATGCACTATAAAGTCAGCCTCAGTCAGCGCAGCCGTTTGCCGAAACGCCAATAACTCAAACCGAAAAATGGTGATTGGCCGGGCTTCGCGCGGCACTGTAATGCCCTGTCGGGCGTATTTATACAGCGGCTGACCTTGGTGCTTTAGTGCCGAAAACATCGTTGGCACTTGCTGAATGGCACCACGAAAGGGCTGCATCGCTTGCTCAAGCTGAGCCTGATTAAACTGCACCGGACGCTCACTCACCACTTCGCCGGCAGCATCGCTGGTATCTGTACGAATACCAAAGCGAGCCGTCACCTGATAGGTTTTATCGGTATCGAGCAGGAACTGGCTGAACTTGGTCGCTTCGCCAAAACAAAGCGGCAATAAACCACTGGCTAACGGATCCAGAGCACCGGTATGGCCGGCTTTTTTGGCCTGATACAACCAGCGCACTTTTTGCAAAATGCCGTTGCTGGTGAAATCCAACGGCTTATCCAGCAGCAGAATGCCGTCGACGGCACGGCGTTTACGCTGTTGTGTCATCTAATCATTCTTTCCTGGCTCTGGTTGATCGGGAGCCGCTTGGTCAGGCTCATTACCCGACGGATCAGCGGACTCGGAATCAGCCTGTGGTCGTTTGGCTTCATCGGAACGACGCGCCGATTCGACCAACGCCGCTAAGCGAATGCCTTCATCCAGCGTGCTGTCATAATAAAACTGCACCTGAGGCACGATACGGGTCTGGATGCGCTTACCAATCAGGCTGCGAATAAAGCCTTTGGCTTCATTTAAGATCTTAATGTTTTCTTTGACCTTGTCCGGGTCTAGCCCTAGAAAGGTCAGGTAGATCTTCGCGTACGACAAATCACGCGAGACATCGACCTCGGACACCGTGATCATACTGTGCAGGCGCGGATCTTTAATTTCGCGTTGGAAAATCACCGCCAGTTCTTTTTTCAACTGCTGTGATAACCGGTCGACACGAGAGAATTCTTTATGTGCCATCTTTTACTTTTCCTTTAGACAAAAACACCACCAGCAACCGTAATTGCTGATGGTGTTCTGGCAAGAGCGGGTTACAGCGTCCGTTCGACCTGAACCACCTCAAAGACTTCGATTTGGTCGCCTTCGCGAACATCGTTGTAGTTTTTCACACCGATACCACACTCGAAACCATTCTTCACTTCGTTGACGTCATCTTTAAAGCGACGCAGCGACTCCAGTTCACCTTCATAGATGACCACGTTGTCACGTAGTACCCGGATTGGCGCGTTGCGTTTAATCACCCCTTCAGAGACGACACAACCTGCGATAGCGCCAAACTTCGGTGAGCGGAATACATCACGTACCTGAGCCAGACCAATGATCTGCTGCTTGAACTCAGGTGCCAACATACCGGTCATGGCAAGCTTCACTTCATCCAACAGCTCATAGATAATGCCGTAGTAACGAAGATCCAGACCTTCCTCTTCAACAATACGACGGGCTGATGCATCCGCACGCACATTGAAGCCGATGATGATGGCTTGTGAAGCGGCTGCCAAACTAACATCAGTTTCAGTAATACCACCAACACCGCTGCCAACAATCTTAATCTTCACTTCATCGGTAGACAGTTTAGCTAAAGCTTCGTTGATGGCTTCGACTGAACCCTGAACATCGGCTTTTAACACGATATTCAGCTCTGCAACGTCGCCATCAGACATGTTGGCAAACATGTTTTCCAGCTTGGATTTTTGCTGACGAGCCAGTTTAACATCGCGGAATTTACCCTGACGATACAGCGCAACCTCGCGAGCTTTACGCTCATCTTTAACGACGGTGACTTCATCACCTGCCTGCGGTACGCCCGATAAACCAAGGATTTCAACCGGGATTGATGGGCCAGCCTGCTTCACATCACGGCCATTTTCATCACGCATGGCACGAACTTTACCGTATTCGAAACCACACAAGACCACATCACCCTGATTCAGCGTACCTTCCTGTACCAGAATCGAGGCGACTGGACCGCGACCTTTATCCAGACGAGATTCAATCACCACACCACGAGCCAGGCCGGTTTTCACCGCAGTTAACTCCTGGATTTCAGATAAATCCAATACGGCATCCAACAACTGATCAATACCCGTTCCCGCTTTGGCCGAGACCGGCACAAACTGGGTATCACCACCCCACTCTTCAGAAATCACGTCAAACTGCGACAGCTCATTGCGCACGCGATCAGGGTCAGCCTCTGGTTTATCCATTTTGTTGACAGCAACAATCAATGGCACATTAGCCGCCTTAGCATGCTGAATGGCTTCTTTGGTTTGTGGCATCACACCATCATCAGCAGCCACCACCAATATCACGATATCAGTCGCTTTAGCACCACGGGCACGCATCGAGGTAAAGGCAGCGTGACCTGGCGTATCCAGGAAGGTGACCATACCGCGGTCGGTATCTACATGGTAGGCACCGATATGCTGGGTAATACCACCGGCTTCACCGTCAGCGACCTTGGCTTTACGAATGTAATCCAGCAAAGATGTTTTACCATGGTCAACATGGCCCATAACGGTCACAACCGGGGCACGAGGCTCAACGTCACCGACATCACCACGTTCTGACATCACAGACTCTTCCAGCTCGTTTTCCTTGGTCAGAACAAACTTATGGCCCATCTCTTCACAGACTATCGCCGCTGTTTCCTGATCAATCACCTGATTGATGGTCGCCATGGCGCCCATTTTCATCATGGTTTTAATCACTTCTGATGCTTTCACCGCCATTTTAGCGGCCAACTCAGCTACGGTGATGGTTTCGCCGATACGAACTTCCCGCTCAACCGGCTGGGCTGGTTTATTAAAGCCATGCTGCATGCTGGTTGGTGTTTTTTTCTTCTTGCTATGACGATTGGCACGGTTAAATGCTTCCCGGTCATTGCGTTCATCTTTCTTTTTACCTTTGGCGGCGGTTGCCTTCTTCGCTGG
>JAIUMG010000284.1 GCA_022565655.1 Alkalimonas sp. | reverse complement strand
CGACCTTCGGGTTATGAGCCCGACGAGCTACCAGGCTGCTCCATCCCGCGTCCGTAATGGCAGCTATTATATAGCTGTGAACAAGTTATCGCAAGGGCCAACTCGTCTTTTATCATTGGTCAGCCTTGGAATTTTGGTGCCGAGAGCGGGACTTGAACCCGCACGTCCGAAGACACTACCCCCTCAAGATAGCGTGTCTACCAATTTCACCACCTCGGCAAAGATTGCTTAGTTTCCGACTGGGATTTCATCCGTAGGAATGGCTGGAACAGACTCACTCATTGGAACAGAAAGATCTTGCCATTCATCAACTTGCTGAGTTTGGCTTGTACTGTAATTGCCCAGCACAATACTCAGTACAAAAAAGACAACCGCTAATACCGTAGTTGCTTTGGTCAGGAAATTACCCTGACCAGCAGAGCCAAACACAGTGGATGATGCACCTGCACCGAAAGCAGCGCCCATATCAGCGCCCTTGCCGTGCTGGATCAGGATCAAGCCAATCAGTGACAAAGCGACCAGTAGATACACCACCATAAAGACTTCATACATAAATTAATCCTTTGCGCGTAGGCAAATTTCTAAAAATTCAGCAGGTTTCAGACTAGCGCCTCCTACGAGGCCACCGTCAATATCTGCTTCGCTAAACAGAGCACCAGCATTACCAGCATTGACACTACCGCCATACAAAATACGCACTTTCGATGCGGCTGTTGCATCATAACGAGCTAATTGCTGGCGTATAGCCGCATGGGCTTGTTGTGCTTGCTCTGGTGTCGCTGCTTCACCGGTACCAATGGCCCAAACCGGCTCATAAGCGATGACCGATTTTGCCAATAATTCGGGATGCGAAGCATACACTGCAGCTAATTGTTTCGCAAGCACCTCTGTGGTTTTTTCTTGTTGACGCTGCTGCAGGTTTTCACCGACACAAAATACTGGCGTGAGCCCGGTGGATACGGCTTGCTGCACTTTCGCCAACAGTAGCTCATCATCTTCAGCAAACAAGGTACGCCGCTCAGAGTGCCCAACCAAGACATAGCTGGCTCCCGCTTGCTGCAACAAGGAAGCACTTAACTCTCCCGTGTAGGCTCCAGCTTGAAACTGGCTAAGATTCTGACCACCTAAAGCCAGTTTTTCTGCCTGTGTAAACAACGGTAACAAGGTAGCCGGAGGGCAAAGCAGAACATCAATCCCCTGCAGGTCGGCACGGGTCAATAACGTTGTCATCTCAGCGACCAATGCTTTACTACCATTCATTTTCCAGTTGGCTGCTACCAGAGGTGTTCGTTGGGTCATGCCGCTTCCTTATTTTTTTGCCGAGAAGATAGTACGCAAAGCGGCCAAGCATCTCAAGTAAAGATGCCAGGCCTACCCATTAACTGGCTATTTTAACCGCATTTGCAATTTCGTGGGCATAAGCTTCGACTTCAGCAAACTGCTCGCCCTCCACCATCACCCGGATCAAAGGCTCAGTGCCTGACTTACGAATCAGCACCCGCCCTTTGCCGGCTAAACGCGCTTCCACATCAGAAATGGCTTGTTTAACATTTTGCTTTTCCAGCGGCGCAGAGCCTTTTTCAAACTTCACATTCACCAGGATCTGAGGCAGCTTGGTCATGCCCTGGCTGATTTCGGCCAGGCTTTGCTTCTCCTGAATCATCGCCGTCAGCACCTGCAAGGAAGCAATGATGCCATCGCCAGTACAGGTATGATCCAGATTCAGTACATGGCCTGAATTCTCACCACCGATGCGCCAATTTTTTTCACGCAATAGCTCCATCACGTAACGATCGCCAACCTGACTTCGTACAAAAGGAATATTCAGCTCAGCCAAAGCTAGCTCCAGGCCCATATTGCTCATTAAGGTGCCAACCACCCCTCCTTTCAGGCGCTTTTGCTTTTGTGCAGCTCTGGCAATCAGATAGACGATTTCATCACCATCAATCAGTCGGCCGGTATGATCGACCATCATGACGCGGTCGCCATCACCATCATAAGCAATGCCCAGATCAGCCTGTTGTTCTACAACGGTCTGTTGCAGTAACACCGTGTGTGTTGCTCCGCATTCTGCATTGATATTTAAGCCATCAGGCTGGATGCCAATGGCCGTTACATCAGCACCTAGTTCACGAAAAACACTTGGAGCAATGTGATACGTCGCACCATGGGCACAATCGAGCACAATTTTAAGCCCTTTTAACGACATATGGTTGGGCATATGGCTTTTGCAAAACTCAATGTAGCGCCCGGCGGCATCGTCAACCCGCACCGCTTTGCCCAACTGTTCAGATGAAACACACACCATGCTTTGTTCAAGCTCATTTTCAATGGCAAGCTCTACGTCATCTGCCAACTTGGTTCCATCGGCAGAGAAGAACTTGATGCCGTTATCATAGTAAGGATTGTGCGATGCACTGATCACAATACCTGCCTCAGCCCGAAATGTGCGGGTCAGGTAAGCAACAGCAGGGGTCGGCATCGGGCCCAGCAGCCGAACATCGATACCAGCAGCCACTAAACCAGCCTCTAAAGCCGTTTCCAACAGATAGCCGGATATTCGTGTGTCTTTGCCAATCAGCACTTTACGAGTTCCACGCTTCGACAGCACACGACCAGCAGCCCAACCTAACTTCATAGCAAACTCTGGGGTGATAGGAAACTCACCTACCTTGCCACGCACACCATCGGTACCAAAATACTTCCTGCTCATTGCTTTACTCCATATAAAGTGGCCTGCGCAACCTTGATCGCTTCAACCGTAGCCTTCACATCATGCACCCGGATTATCGCTGCGCCTTTCATCGCTGATATTGTGGCACAGGCCAGACTGCCTGCCAAACGCTCAGACACTGGTACATCAAGTAGTTGGCCGATCATCGACTTTCGCGACATCCCTGCCAGTAAAGGCCGCTGTAATTGCTTAAAGCGATCAAATTGCTGCAATAACTGATAATTTTGCGCCAAGGTTTTTCCAAAACCAAAGCCAGGATCCAACAGGATCTGTTCTGACAAGATGCCCGCTTGTGTGCAGGCCTGCATTCGTTCAAGAAAAAACTGCAGCACATCCTCCACCACATCCTGATACTCAGGTTGCTGTTGCATAGTGCGGGGCTCGCCCTGCATATGCATCAAGCACACTGGAACGCCGCAGGCAGCAGCCGCTTCCATTGCACCCGGAGCTCTTAGCGCATAGACATCATTAATCATATCAGCGCCTGCCTGAACGGCAGCTGACATCACTTTGGCTTTGCTGGTATCAACAGAAATGATGCAGTCGTGCTGACGACGCAGCGCTTCGATCACGGGCAACACTCTGGCCAGTTCTTCGTCTAAACTAACCGGCTCAGAGCCAGGCCGGGTTGATTCACCACCAACATCCAAAATAGTAGCGCCATCAGCAAGCATTTGCTCAGCCTGCTGCAAAGCCGCGGCAACCGTCACAAAGTGACCGCCATCCGAAAATGAGTCCGGCGTCACATTCAGAATGCCCATCACCTGAGGCCGGGTCAGATCCAACACGCGCTGACGAGGTAAGGTTAATTGCATGATATTCGTTCTCTGTACAATCGAAAGGTTGGCTTAGCGCAGCAAGTCTGCGGATGCAAAGCAAAAACCCCGGCAAGCCGGGGTTTGTTTATCGTGCACTATTAATGCAGTTTGCTTTCGGATGGCTCTGCATCCGGGCCGATATCGGCTTCCGATGTTTTGTCATCATCCGAACCGTTGTCGCCTTTATCGCGAGGCTCCCAATTCTCTGGGTCACGAACCGGTCGGCGCTCCATCAAATCATCGATTTGCTTGGCGTCGATGGTTTCATACTTCATAAGCGCATCTTTCATGGAATGCAATACATCCATGTTTTCTTTCACCAGCTTGTAAGCACGATCATAGTTGCGATCAATAAAAGCACGGATTTCGGCATCAATGGCTTTAACGGTCTCTTCCGACATGTGTTTGTTCTTAGAAACAGAACGTCCCAGGAAGACTTCACCGTCTTCATCAGCATACAACAATGGACCTAACTTCTCGGAGAAACCCCATTGAGTCACCATTTTCCGAGCCAGATCGGTGGCTCGCTCAATGTCATTGGATGCCCCTGTCGTAACCATTTCAGAACCATAAATCACATCTTCAGCGATACGGCCACCAAACAAGGAGCTAATCATGCTTTCCAGCTGCTGTTTGCTATGACTGACCCGGTCGC
>JAIUMG010000283.1 GCA_022565655.1 Alkalimonas sp. | reverse complement strand
AAGAATAAGCAGTGCAAGAAACACAACTGGCGATTGAGTGTACAGGTTCATAAATATTTAGGGATTAATTAGGGATTATCATGCGACAGGCCGTTGAGCAATTTTTTCAGCAGTATGCTACTGCATACAGCAACTTTGATGTGAAACAAGTCACTGAGCTATTTTCATTGCCCTGCTTATTCTTAACGGATGATAGTAAGGTGTTGATGGGAGAAATCACCGCTTTGGAAAAAACCATTCAACACCAGTTTGATTTGTACCGGGGGCTTGGTGTGGCTCTGGTGAAAAACCGCGTGCAGCATTTGGTTCGTCTGTCGGAATCGATGGTATTTGCCAGCCTGTATTGGTATTTTTGCGATGAAAATGGCAAAGTGCTGCAAAACTGCCATACCTCTTATACGCTGCAACGACAGGGTGAGCAATGGCTGTTGGTTGCGGTGATGATTGATGATGAGCGATTTGCGCTTAAATCAATGCGCTGAGTGTTCAGAGCGTAAGCAGGATGATAAGTAATCCAGGCAAGCTTCCGGGCCATCCGAACAGCACAGCTGCTGTTTAAGCTGGGCAGGAAGTGGCAACAACTCTAACCAACGAGCCGCCAACCAGGTACTGTCATCCAACCTTGGATTGGGGTAAAGCTCTGCCAGCATCGGCTCAGAATCCAGTAGCTGCCTGAACCGATTGAGTAGTGGCGATTTTTCGTCTGGCATTGGTGTGGATGACCAGAATGGCTCCTCTTCAATACTGGCGACATGCAAGCCGTCGTTTTCCTGCCAACGCTCCAGAATTCGCACTCGCTGCTGGCCAGAAATTTCAATGCCGAGCAAGCCATCACTGAGTACATCGAAGTCTTCCACTTGCACTTTGGTGGCGGTGGTAAAAATACGGTCGTGGTGTTGTTGGCTTACTAATGGGTTTAACAGGGCCATGGCAAAGGCACGTTTGCCAGAGCTGGCTTCTTTTACCAAGCGGATGTAGCGTGGTTCAAACACCCGCAACTTGGTTTTGCCACCGGGAAGCAACAACGTATTGAGTGGAAATAAAGCAATTTGTTCTGACATAGTCAACCAAAGTCACGTATTTGTTCTTTGTACGCGAGCTTGGTTGAGCTGGATTGCTTGAGCCATAAAAACGACGATTTACTTTTTCTGGATCAGTTCAATGGCATAGCCATCGGGATCTTTAACAAAGGCGATCTCGGTGGTGCCGCCTTTGACAGGGCCAGGTTCACGGCTTATCTGGCCGCCACGCTGACGGATTTGCTCACAAGCCTGATACACATCATCAACTGCCAGCGCTATATGGCCAAAGGCATTGCCATGATCATACTGATCAACCCCCCAGTTGTAGGTCAGTTCAAGCACAGCTTCGGAGCTTTCATCACCATAACCGACAAAAGCTAGCGTGTATTGATAGTCTTTGTTTTCAGATTGACGCAGCAGCTTCATGCCCAGCACTTCGGTGTAAAATGTGATGGAGCGCTGCAGATCGCCGACACGAAGCATGGTGTGTAAAATTCGCATAGTTAAGCCTCTGTTTTATCTTTAAATTCGCACAAGTCTTCAATAATGCAGCTGCCACAGCGTGGCTTGCGGGCCACACAAGTATAGCGGCCATGCAGGATCAACCAATGATGCACATCCAGTTTAAACTCAGCTGGCACCACTTTCAGTAGCTTTTGTTCAACGTCATCCACATTTTTACCAGTGGCTAACTTGGTGCGATTACTGACACGGAAAATATGGGTATCCACAGCAATAGTCGGCCAGCGAAAGGCGGTATTCAGCACCACATTGGCGGTTTTGCGGCCCACACCGGGCAAAGCTTCAAGCGCGGCCCGGTCTTCTGGGACTTCACCACCATGCAACTCAACCAGCATGCGGCAGGTCTTAATCACATTTTCTGCTTTGGTATTGAATAAACCTATGGTTTTAATGTAGTGCTTCACCCCATCCACGCCCAGATCCAGCATGGCTTGCGGGGTTCGTGCTACTGGAAATAAGTGACGAGTGGCTTTATTGACACCCACATCGGTAGCCTGTGCTGATAACAGGACAGCAATCAGTAGTTCAAAGGGGGAGCTGTACTCCAACTCGGTAGTCGGCTCTGGGTTGGCTGCACGTAGTCGTGACAGTATCTCGATACGCTTTTGTTTATTCATGTTATGGTCCCCGTTACTCGAGCACGGGTAATTTCGGCTTTATCCGTTTGTTGGCGTTGCTGTTGACGATGGTCAATGGCATTTTTACCGGCAATCAGTAACCCCATGCCGATAAAAGCCCCAGGCGGCAATAAAGCCAATAAAAAGTAATGGTCCAGGCTAAACACTTCAATGCGCAATACGGTAGCCCATTCGCCAAGCAGCGCATCTGCACCATCAAATAAAGTGCCTTGCCCCAGCAGTTCACGCATCGCGCCCAGCGCCAGTAACACCAAGGCAAAACCAAGCCCCATCATCAGGGCATCGATGGCCGAAGGGAGCAGTGGGTTTTTCGAGGCGAAGGCCTCAGCCCGGCCAATAATAGCGCAATTGGTCACGATCAGTGGGATAAATATCCCTAGTGCCAGGTACAGTTGGTAGGTAAAGGCATTCATCAATAATTGGATCGCGGTGACAAAGGAGGCGATAATCATCACGAAAATGGGAATGCGTATTTCATTCGGTACCCAGTTGCGAATGGCTGAGACCACTAAGTTTGAACCCAGCAACACCAACAGGGTCGCGATTCCAAGACCGAGTGCATTGGTGACGGTATTGGTCACGGCTAACAGCGGGCAAAGGCCAAGTAACTGTACCAGGCCAGGATTGTTTTTCCATAAGCCCTGAGCGGCGAGTTCTTTGTAGGCTTGTGTCATTAGATGCCCTCGCAATTGGCTGGTTGGTTGGCCAGCTCAGGATGTTTTTGAATGAACAGTGCGGCCTTTTTGACTGCCCGAACCACGGCCCGGGGAGTGATGGTTGCGCCGGTAAACTGATCAAATTGTCCGCCATCTTTTTGTACCGCCCAGCGACTCAGCGTGCTCTCTGTGACAGCTTGGTCATTAAAGCTCAGCATCCAATCTGATTTACGCAGCTCAATTTTATCGCCTAGCCCCGGTGTTTCCTGATGCTGCAGGGTACGGGCTGCCAGCACGGTGCCATCTGGCGCGATGGCTACCATCAGCTCGATGGCTCCACTGTAGCCATCTGGCGCGGTGGTTTCCACCACGTAGGCGGCAATGTCGCCCTGTTCACGCCAGCGGAAAATACTCTGTGGGCCTGCTCGGCCAAGCCACTCTGGTGCATGCACGGCTATACAGTCATCCAGTAGCTGTTGCTCTGCAGCCGCTGGCAGCACATCCTGCAAAATAGCCATTTTGCTGGCCAGCCGCTGTTCGGCAATACGGGGTGCTGTTAGTTGCTGTAGCACACTTAGCAAGCCGACACAGATGATGGCAACCAAGGCCAGTAGCAAGGCATTTTTACTGATCGGACGTATCATGGCAGACCTTTTTTCACTTTGTGGCCATAGGTTCGTGGTCGGGTGTAATAATCAATCAGTGGCACCGTCATATTGGCCAACAGCACGGCAAAAGCGAACGCATCCGGGTAACCTCCATAGGTTCGGATACAAAACACCAGCACACCAATCAGTACACCATAATAAATACGGCCCTTGGCGGTCGTGGATGCACTGACCGGATCGGTGGCAATAAAAAACGCTGCCAACATGCTAGCGCCAGAAAAAAGCTGGAATACCGGAGATAAATGAGTATCCGGGTTGATGCTCCAGGCGATCAGGCTGCACAATGCCAATGAACCCAACACACTGAGCGGGATACGCCATTGAATCACTTTTTGTTGGATCAGCACCAGACCACCTAGCAACCAGGCGAGGTTTAGCCAGAACCAACCTAAGCCAACGCCCTGAGAAAAGATTGGCTTTTCAAAGCTTTCTGGCAGGGTAAGCCCCATGGTCAGATCGGTTCGGGCCGTGTCCAGTGGCGTTGCCATGGCGATGCCATCAAACCCCATTTGCAGTTGCTGAATGCTGTAGCCCTGACAGCTGTATTGGGTAAACACCGCACAGGCTGCATCAAGCAGCGTTAAATCATAGCTTTGCAGTGAAGCAGGCGGCAGCCATTGTGTCATTTGGACTGGAAAGGCAATTAACAACAGCACATAGGCCGCCATGGCCGGATTAAAGATATTGAATCCCAGGCCGCCATACAGCTGTTTGACCATGAT
>JAIUMG010000282.1 GCA_022565655.1 Alkalimonas sp. | reverse complement strand
CCACTAGGTTTTCTTCAGCAATCACGTCCAACACCGCCAGTGCGGCAGCACAACCGACCGGCGACCCGCCATAGGTTCCGCCTAAACCGCCGGGCAAAGAGGCATCCATGATCTCGCTTTTTCCCACCACAGCGGCGATCGGAAAGCCACCTGCAATGCCTTTGGCCATGGTGATCAGATCCGGCTCAATGTCACTGTATTCGGTGGCAAAGAACTTACCGGTACGGGCGAAGCCGGTTTGAATTTCATCGGCGATCAATACGATGCCATGCTGATCGCACAGCTGTCGTAGCGCCTGCATAAACTCAACAGGTGCTGGGTAAAAACCACCCTCTCCTTGCACCGGCTCAATAATAATGGCCGCCACATCCTCTGGCGCGATATCGGTTTTAAACAGGATAAGCAGCGCCTTTAGTGCCTGCTCTACCGTGAAACCGTGGTAAGGAATGGGAAAGGGCGCATGAAAAATATCGGCCGGAAAAGGTCCAAACAGGTTTTTGTACGGCGTGACTTTGCCCGTCAGGGCCATGGTCATATTGGTACGGCCATGAAAACCGCCAGTAAAAGCAATCACACCACGTCGCCTAGTATGCGCCCGCGCAATTTTAATGCAGTTCTCTACCGCTTCAGCGCCAGTGGTGACAAAAATAGCTTTTTTCGCCGAAGGTCCCGGCGCCAATCGAGTTAATTTCTCTGCCAGCTCTACCGCTTGCGGATAAGGGTTAATCATCACACAGCTGTGACTAAAGCGGCCTACTTGCGCCACTACCGCTTCGACCACTTTCGGATGCGAATGGCCGGTATTGCAGACAGCAATGCCGGTGCCAAAATCAATGTAACGTTTCCCCTCAACATCCCAGATTTCGGCATTGCGGGCCCGTTCAACATAAACCGGGTACAAGTTGCCTTGGCCACGGGCAATCACGGCTTGTTTTCTGTCTTGCAATTGCTGATTATTCATATCTACCCCATCTATTCTTTATGTTTTGCTGATGCCAATGACAATGCCAATGACAAGGTGCCGCCCTAACGGTTTAGGCCACCCATACAGACATACTTACAATCCAAATAATCATCCAAACCATAGTGGGACCCTTCCCGGCCATAGCCCGATTGCTTAACACCACCAAAAGGCGCTGCAGCATTGGAAATAATGCCTTCATTCACGCCAACCATGCCAAACTGCAAGCCTTCGGCGACACGCCAGATCCGGCCAATGTCCCGGCTGTAAAAATAAGCGGCCAAGCCGTATTCCGTATTGTTCGCTTGCTGCAAAGCTTCGTCTTCATCGCTAAAGCTTTGCAGCGCCACTACGGGACCAAAGATTTCTTCTTGCGACACTTCCATGGAGGCCGTGACATCGGTCAGTAAAGTCGGTGCATAAAACAACTGCCCGGCAGTCACTCGCTGGCCACCACAAAGTACGGTGGCACCCTGACGGCTTGCAGCCTGTACCAACTCATCGACTTTGTCGCAGGCTTCGTCATTGATTAGCGGCCCAATGGTCACGCCTGTTTCTGTGCCCGCTCCCACCTTTAACGCTTTCATCGCTTGCTGCAGCTTGTCGCTAAAAGAGGCCATCACCCCTTGCTGCACAAAGACACGGTTGGTACAAACACAGGTTTGGCCAGCATTGCGAAACTTAGACGCCATCAGTCCCTCAACCGCAGCATCCAGATCGGCATCGTCAAACACAATAAAGGGTGCATTGCCGCCTAACTCCATGGAAACCCGCTTGACCGTATCCGCACACTGCTTGATCAGTTGTTTACCAATGCGGGTCGAGCCGGTGAAGCTGAATTTAGCGATGCGTGCATCTTGTGTCAGCACCGCGCCAATGCCTTTGGCATCGGTACCAACAATCACATTAAATACCCCGGCAGGAATACCTGCCCGCTCAGCCAGTTCGGCCATTGCCAACGCCGATAATGGCGTTTGCTGTGCAGGCTTCACCACAAAGGTACAACCCGCTGCCAGCGCTGCCGCTGCTTTTCGGGCGATCATGGCATTGGGGAAATTCCAGGGGGTGATCGCAGCGACCACACCAACCGGTTGCTTTAGCACCATAATACGCTTATCCGTTGCCGGGCCGGGAATGGTATCGCCATAAACGCGCCTGGCTTCTTCGGCAAACCACTGCACATAAGAGGCACCATAGGCAATTTCACCCTTGGCTTCAGCCAGCGGTTTACCTTGCTCCAGAGTGAGTAATAAGCCTAAGTCGTCCTGATGCTGCAGCATCAGCTGATGCCAACGCAGCAATAAACTGGCCCGCTCAGCCGCTGGTAGTGCAGCCCAGCGGCTAAAAGCTGCGGCTGCAGATGCCACGGCTTGCTCAGCATCCGCAGCGCTGGCATCCGCCACTGCAGCTACCAGCTCACCAGTAGCTGGATTTGTGACATCAAAGCTCTCGCTGGCTCCATGCCAACCGCCCTGCCAGTACGATTGTGTTTTCAATAAATGCTGATCGTTAAGCGTTGCCATACAAGCTCCTTAAAATCATCGTGATGATTGCTATTGAACCGCAAAACAAACTAAGATTAAATATCAACGTATAAACGTTTAGATTGAGATATATCAAACTATAGGTCACCATGCATGAAAAGTCTGACCCAGTTCGATCTGAAGTTGCTGCAAGTATTTCGCACCGTGGTGGAATGCGGCGGTTTTACCGCGGCAGAAACCAGCCTCAATGTCACCCGCTCGACCATCAGCATTCATATTGCCAATCTGGAACAACGGTTAAAACTGACACTTTGCCATCGTGGTCGGCAAGGGTTCTCACTGACCAGCGAAGGCCAGCAGGTCTACAACGGCATATTGCAACTAAGCGAAGCGCAAAATAGCTTTTCACGCCTTATCGCTTCGCTCGACAATCAGCTCAGCGGTGAATTATTGCTGTTAACCGCTGATCAATTGCCACCATCACGGGTGCAGTGGTTGGCTCGGGTCATTGACCAGCTGGCCAGCACAGCGCCCGAGCTGGAGCTAAGCCTGGATGCAGCGCCACTGCAACACATTGAGCTGGCTTTACTGCGCGATGAAGCCCACCTGGCATTGATGCCAGGCTATCGACAAATTGATGGCTTGTACTATCAGCCTTTATTTAGCACGCCAATTTATCTGTGCTGTGGTCAAACACACCCGCTGTTCGATGTGCCCGATCAGGAAATCGATGACGCCCTGCTGGCCGAGTACCCTGCTATTCATCCGGGCGTTGATATTGATCCGGCTGGCCGCTTGCAGTTGCAAAAGCTAACGCCTAAAGCTAAAGCCTACCAATTTGATACCCGCTTAGCCTTGCTACTTTCTGGCCGCTATCTCGGCTTTTTACCAGAAGAGTTGGCTGCGCCCTACCTCAGCGCAACAGAGCCACATTCTCAGCTACATTCTCAACTGCGCTTTATCAAGCCAGAGCACTACCACTATGCCTTTAAACAATCACTGGTGTGCAAACACAACCCGAAGGATAAAGCCAAAGTGAAACTTGCTTTTGACTTGTTTCATGCGATGATGATCAACACAACCTAACTAGCCACCAGCCCTATGCCAGCCCAGCCGAAACACATTGCTGAATTAATTTTAAAAGGCTTTAAACGCCACTTCTCCCTATTTCGCGATAGCACCCAACAAGCCAGTCACTATTTTGATCAGGCCGATTGGCAAGGTTTTTTGCAGCAAAGCTCCGAGCGGATTTCCTTTTACGATCAACGCGTCAACGAAACCTTGCAGCTATTGCGAAACGAGCTTCCCGATCCAGGTGTCCGAGCCGGCTTCTGGCATGATGTGAAACAACTGTATAGTGAGTTCTTGTTGATGCACCCGCAGGCGGAACTGGCGGAGACCTTCTACAACTCGGTTTTTTGTCGCTTGTTTGAACGTAAGTACTTTCATAATAAAAATATTTTTGTAGAAAGCATGCTAAACCGTCAGCAATTACCCGCCCCGGTCGCATCGGTGTACAGCAGCTACTTTCCGGTACAAAACAGCCTGAAACAGACCCTGCGCCAAATCATCGCCGATTTTCGTTTCGGACCAGATTTTATCGACTTAGAGCGCGATATCCGCTATCTGGTACGCAGCTTTATGGATCAGTCCAGTCATGGTCGTTTCCCGCTGCATTTGATCCGCTTTGATATTTTAAAAAGTGCCTTTTACCGCAATAAGGCAGCCTACATTATTGGCCGGGTCGTTACACCTGAAGGCCAGCAGCCATTTGTGATACCGGTATTGCACCAACAGACTTGTTCCACGGCCCCGAGCG
>JAIUMG010000281.1 GCA_022565655.1 Alkalimonas sp. | reverse complement strand
CGGCTACAACTGCAAGCAGATGTTCGCGCCGCCGATGCCAGCGAGCCAGACAGCTGGTGGGATGGCCAGTTGTTTGATCGTATCTTACTGGACGCGCCCTGCTCTGCCACCGGCGTGATCCGCCGCCACCCAGATATACGCTGGCTGCGTAAAGCGAGTGATATTTCAGCCCTGGCAACAATCCAGCACCGTATGCTACGTCAATTGTGGCCCCTGCTTAAGCCAGGTGGCATCCTGCTCTACGCCACCTGCAGTGTATTGCCGCAGGAAAATAGCGCTCAGCTGGCTCAGTTTCTTGCAGATACCGACGATGCTCAGTTGCAACCCATACAGGGAAAAAGTCAGGGGTGGCAAATCTTGCCCGGACAGCAGCAGATGGACGGCTTTTTCTATGCTAAAGTGATGAAACAACCTCTGGCTGAAAAAAATCTATGAAAATCATAATTCTCGGCGCTGGACAAGTCGGTGGCACCCTGGCTGAAAACCTGGTCGGGGAAATGAATGAGATCACGCTAGTCGATACCAATATGGAAAAGCTGCGTCTGCTGCAAGACCGCTTTGACCTGCAGGTGATCCACGGTTACAGCGCCCACCCAGACGTGCTTAAAAAAGCCGGTGCAGAAGATGCCGATATGATCATCGCAGTCACCAGCAGTGATGAAGTCAACATTGTGGCCTGCCAAGTGGCCTATAGTATGTTTCATACCCCGCTCAAAATTGCCCGTATTCGCAGCAATCAATACTTGAAATACCGCGATCAGCTGTTTCGCAAAGAAGACATGCCGGTCGATCACTTTATTGCACCGGAAACCCTGGTCACCGACTACATTCGCCGCCTGATTGATTACCCCGGCGCCTTGCAGGTAGTGGAGTTTGCTGAAGGCAAGGTCAGTCTGGTGGGCCTACGCGCTTACTATGGCGGCATGCTGGTTGGTCATGCTTTATCCACCTTAAAAGTACACATGCCAAACATTGATGCCCGGGTTGCCGCCATCTATCGTCGTGGTACCTCGATTAAACCGCTCGGAACCACCGTGATTGAAGCCGATGACGAAGTATTTTTCGTGGCGGCGACCAAACATATCCGGGTGGTGATGAGCGAACTACAAAAGCTGGAAAGCAGCTATCGACGCATCATGATTGCCGGTGGCGGCAATGTCGGCTTAGGTTTGGCCAGAGCGCTGGAGAATAATTACAGCGTCAAACTGATTGAACGCAGCAAAGATCGGGCTGAATTTTTATCCGGCACGCTGGATAACACGCTCGTCTATGTTGGTGATATCTCCGACCCAGAGTTATTGGAAGAAGAAAACATTGAGCAAATCGATGTCTTTATCGCCGTCACCAACGATGATGAAGCCAATATTATGTCGGCCATGCTGGCCAAGCGGATGGGCGCGCAAAAAACCATCGTGCTGATTAAGCGCGGTGCTTACGTCGACTTGTTGCAAGGCGGCGAGGTTGATATTGCGGTTTCCCCCCAACAAGCCACCATTTCCGCGCTGCTGACCCATATTCGTCGGGGGGATATCGTTAATGTGCACTCATTGCGCCGCGGCGCAGCAGAAGCCATTGAAGCCATCGCTCATGGCGATGAAACCACCTCAAAAGTAGTGGGTCGTGCCATTGGCGATATCAAGCTGCCACCAGGTGCAACCATTGGGGCCATCGTCCGAGGTGACGAAGTCTTGATTGCCCATGACCCGATCGTGATCGAAAGCAACGATCACGTGGTGCTGTTTTTGGTCGATAAAAAGCACATTCATGAAGTGGAGAAACTGTTTCAGGTCAGCGCTATTTTTATTTAGTTCTTCCAAAATGCTGGTGTAAACAACACCAGCAAGGTGAAAATTTCCAAACGACCAAACACCATGGCCAAAACCAGCAACCATTTACTGGCATCCGGGATCGCACCGTAGTTGGCTGCGACCTCGCCAAGGCCTGGGCCTAAATTATTCAGGCAGGCTGCCGTGGCGGTAAATGCCGTCATGTTGTCCAGGCCAGTCAGGATCAGCAGCAGCATGATGATGACAAACACCAACGCATAAGCAGCAAAGAAACCCCAGACGGCTTCCACCACCCGGTCAGGCACCGCTCGCCGCCCCAACTTAATGGCATACACCGCCCTTGGATGCACCAGCCGGTTCAATTCACGCTTGCCTTGCAAGAACAGCAGCAGTACCCGTACCACTTTCATGCCGCCTCCGGTCGAGCCGGCGCAGCCGCCAATAAAACTGGAGAAAATAAGTAAAATAGGCAAATACAACGGCCAAAAAGCAAACCCATCGGTAGCAAATCCCGCCGTGGTCGCAATCGAAACCGATTGGAATAAACCGTGATCGAGCGCTTGCCAACCATTGTCGTACACCTGGCTATGCAGCAGCCCGACGAAAACCAAGATAACCACCGCCAGCTGGATCCCAAGAAAGGCTTTAAACTCAGGATCACGCCAGTAGGTCAGCACATTTTTGCCGCGCATCGCCGCAAAGTGCAATGGGTAATTAACAGCGCTGATCAACAAGAAAAGCACACAAATAATATTCACTGCCGAGCTGTCAAAATGGCCCATACTGGCGTCATAGGTTGAAAATCCGCCGATAGCAACCGTCGAGAAAGAGTGCCCGATGGCATCAAACCAACCCATACCCGCCAAACGATAAGCCAGAGCACAGGTCACCGTCAGGCTGACATAAATAACCCACAAGTGCTTGGCGGTATCGGCAATGCGCGGTGTCACTTTGTTGTCTTTTACCGGGCCAGGGGTTTCTGCTTTGTACAGCTGCATGCCCCCAACACCCAGCATAGGCAGAATAGCGACCGCCAAGACGATGATCCCCATCCCACCCAGCCATTGCAGCTGCTGGCGGTAAAACAACACGGCCTTTGGCAGACTTTCAATATTGGTTAGCACCGTGGCACCGGTGGTGGTTAACCCGGAAAAAGCCTCAAATGAGGCATCCGTCAACCCCATGCCGGTTTCCGACGAAAGGTAGAGCGGTATCGTGCCTACCGCGCCAAGCACCAGCCAGAACATCACCACAATCAAAAAGCCATCACGCACCTTGAGATCACGCCGATAATCCCGGTTGGGGTACCAGATGACCAGCCCAGCAAAGATACAAATGAGAAAAGACAATATGAATGGCACCCCGGCACCATCCTGGTACCAGAGTGACACAAGCGCAGGTGGCAGCATGCTGACACTGAACACAGCGACCAGCAGCCCCAGGATGCGGATAATGGAGCGGTATTGCATAGGCCTTAGTAACCTTAAACTGACACCATGTCAGAGCAGAACCAGAGGCTTAATCCAGCTGCAATTCCCTGGTCATATTTTCATTGCGATCACGATGTACAATGACGTTATCTTCAATACGAATACCGCCATAAGGTTTGAACGCATTGATTTTATCCCAGTTTAGCTGCTTTTGCTGCGCTTCGGGCAAGTCCTGTAACAGACTATCGATAAAATACAGGCCCGGCTCTATGGTAAAGACCATCGAGGGCTCGATTAAGCGAGTGCAGCGTAAAAACGGATGCTCTTCTGGCGGCGAGACATGAATGCCGCGTTCATCCGCCATAAAACCACCCACATCATGCACTTGCAAGCCCAAGTGGTGGCCCAGCCCATGCGGGAAAAAGGCCTGTGTAATGCGCTGCTCAACCATCGCATCAGCCGAAGCACGCACGAAGTCAAAATCCGCCAGAGCTTGCGCGATGAGCTGATGAGTCTGTACATGCAGTTCGGTATATTTAATGCCAGGTTTTAAGCCATCAACCATCTGCCGGGTAATCTCATCGATGCGGCTGATTAACTCGGAGAACTCGTCCTTAGTTGCATAGCTGTAGGTGCGGGTAATATCCGCCGCATAGCCATGGAACTCGGCACCTGCATCAATCAGAAAACTACGGTGCTGCTCTGGCCGCGTTCGCTCCAAAGCGGTGTAATGCAAGATAGCGCAGTTTTGGTTCAACGCAATGATATTGCCATACGGCACTTCATTTTCTGTCTGGCCTACTGCAGCCAGATAGGCCAGCTGAATATCAAACTCACTGCCACCGGCAAAAAAGGCGTTCTTAGCTGCCTGGTGCCCGGCGACCGCCAGCTGGTTTGCCTGGCGTAGACAGTGCAATTCATAATCGGTCTTATAGGCTCGGTGATAGTGTAGAAAATTAAGCACCGGCTCTGGGTTGATTTCAGTAAAGCCAAGCGCCTGAGCCACTTCAAGATACTCACCAATATAAGCCAGACGAGCTTTATCATAAG
>JAIUMG010000280.1 GCA_022565655.1 Alkalimonas sp. | reverse complement strand
CCAGGTGTACAACGAGCTGAAATCCTGGGGGCACGCACCTTTGCCATGCGGATCTGGCTGGAACCAAACCGCATGGCTGCTTTAGGCATTACCGGCAGTGACATCAGCACAGCGCTTCGCAGCAACAATGTACTGGCCGCCCTGGGCCGAACCAAAGGCCAGATGGTCGCTGTAGATTTAAACGCAGCTACCGACTTGCGTAGTCAGGCTGAATTTGAACAATTGGTCATTCGCTCAGACAGTGACTCTCTGGTGCGTTTACGAGATATAGCCACGGTGGAGCTTGGCGCAGAAAGCTACGAAAGCTCGGTCAGCTTTAATGGCTTAGCGGCAACCTTTATGGGGATTGAAATTGCCCCTGATGCCAATGCGCTGGATGTTATCGCTGCCGTTCGAAAGGTCTGGGATCAGGATATTATTCCGCAGTTGCCTGAAGGGTTAGAGGCTGATATTCCCTATGACTCGACCGAGTACATTGAAAACGCCATTAATGAGGTGGTGGTCTCCATTGTATTAGCCCTGGTGATCGTGGTGCTGGTGATCTATGCCTTTTTGGGCTCGATGCGCAGTGTCATTATTCCTGCGCTGGCGATTCCAGTGTCGCTGATTGGCACCTTCTTTTTGATGTGGCTGATGGGCTTCTCCATCAACTTACTGACCTTGCTCGCCATGGTGCTGGCCATTGGTATTGTGGTGGATGATGCCATCATCATGCTGGAAAACATTCACCGCTTTATGGAAGAGGGCAAGTCACGCACTGAAGCTGCCATTCTGGGCGCCCGTCAACTGGCCTGGCCTATAATTGCCATGTCGACCACCTTGGTTGCCGTATTCATTCCAATTGGTTTTGTCGGCGGCCTAACCGGTGTCCTTTTTGTCGAGTTTGCATTTACCCTGGCTGCAACCGTGATTCTCTCGGGTGTGGTTGCACTCACCTTATCGCCGGTGATGTGTGCCTATATTTTAAAAGCCCACAAAACGGAAGCAGAAAAACCACGCCTGGAAGCCTGGCTAGACCGACGGTTTGCCGGCTTACGCCGAAGCTATCAGCGACAGTTGCACGGCGCCTTAAACTTTTACCCGGTGTTATTGACCTTTGGGGCCATCGTGCTGGTGTCCTGCTACTTCCTGTTTATCAGCAGCCCGGCTGAGTTAGAGCCTGCTGAAGATCAGGGCTTTGTTTTCTCCATCGCAGAAGCGGACAGTTATGCCACCCTGGATTATCTGGAACGTAATACCAGCGAACTAAACCGATTGCTGGATGAGATCCCTGAGCTGGAGAATGTCTTTATCATTAATGGCATGGGAGGCACCAATACCGCTATTGCCGGCCTGGTGTTATCGCCTTGGGATCAGCGCGAACGCTCGACGCAAACGATCCTGGATCAGCAGATCACGCCGTTTCTTGAATCCTTGCCAGGGCTGAATACCTTTGCTGTGGCTCCCCCCTCTTTACCTTCGCCAGGCGGTGGTTTACCGGTTGAGTTTGTGATTGGCTCCACCCAATCGTATGAAGCTCTGCAGGAAGTCGCGCAACAGGTGATGGGTCGCGCCATGGCCAGTGGTCGCTTTATCTTTGTCGATAGCGATTTAAAAATCGACCGGCCACGACAAACCGTGCATGTCGATCGTGATAAAGCGGCGTTGATGGGAGTGAGCATGCAACAAATTGCTGCCGACCTCGGTAGCATGATGGCAGGGGCAGATGCCGGCCGCTTTGCCATGGATAACCGCTCTTACCGGGTCATTCCTCAGGTCAAGCGCTCAGAGCGTCTGAACCCAGAACAACTGAAAGAGTATTACACCCGCAATCGCGATGGCGAGCTGGTGCCACTTTCGACCCTGGTTCACCTTGAGGAAAGTGTGCAGCCCCAAGCTCTCAAAGGCTTTCAGCAACTTAATGCCGTAAAAATATCCGGCGTACCGCGTCCGGGTGTACCACTGGGCGAGGCCTTAGCAGTGTTGGAAGATATTGCTGCCGAGGTGCTGCCAGCCGGTTTTAGCGTGGATTATGCCGGCCAGTCGCGGCAGTTTAAAGCTGAAGGCCAGCAGTTGGTCGTGACCTTCTTCTTTGCCTTGATTGTGATTTTCCTGGTGTTGGCGGCTCAGTTTGAGTCGTTTAAAAATGCCATCATTATTTTGGTGACAGTACCCATGAGTGTCTGCGGAGCCTTGATCTTTATCAGTCTAGGCTTTACCAGCCTGAATATCTACACCCAGGTTGGCTTGCTGACGCTGGTCGGCTTAATTGCCAAGCATGGTATTTTGATTGTTGAGTTTGCCAATCAGCTGCAAGCCGAGGGGCGCAGTAAGCGCGAAGCCATTGAAGAAGCCACTGCGGTGCGGTTACGGCCAATTTTAATGACCACGGCCGCTACCGTGTTGGCGATGGTCCCATTGCTCATGGCCAGCGGCGCAGGCGCGGCTTCAAGGTATGCCATGGGCTTAGTCATTGCCAGCGGCATGACCATTGGCACGGCCTTTACCTTGTTTGTGGTACCGGCCATGTATCTGCTGCTGGCCAAAACCATCGAGGCACAGCCCAGCGAGAGCCTGACAGCCGCCACACCAGTTCCTTCTGACTAAGTTCAGCCAGGCTGACTTAGTCCTTTGCCCAGCCAGCGCTTGTCGCTGGCTTTTTTTATACCCACCACTCAGGCATAAAAAAATCCACCCAATGCGGGTGGATTTCCCAAAGCAAATCCTTACTGCGCATTAACTACGACGGCGGCGAACCCACAGCAGCGTTAAACCAAGACCGAACAGGCCAACAGCCATGTTTCAGAGAGCTGCCGGTTTGTCTGTAAGACGTGCGTATTGTTATGGAAGCAGGAAATTAGCGTTGCGTCAGCTCTTTCATCAGGCGTTGACTGTGCTCCAACACTTTGGCGTTGCCAGTCTTTTTGCTTAACTGCAAATAGAGTAAATGACACAGATGCTGAGCACTGAGCTGTTCCAGCAGAGGATCCAACCGTGGGCTACTATCACTACCCAGCACATACAAGGCTATTTGCGCTAACAGGCTAAGTGGGTTGGTTTTAAACGAGGTGATAGAAATCACCTGGACTTTTTGTGGTTTCAGTTGCCGGGCCAGACGCAGTACATCCTGATTTTCCCCAGTCTGAGAAATCGCCACCAACACGCTCTGCTCTGTCAGTTGAGCGCTGAATTGCAATTGAACCGCCGGATCCGGGTGAAAACAGACCGTCTTGCCTAGCTGCTGCAAGCGAAAGGCAAAGTCGGCAGCCACCAGCCCTGAACCCCCGAAGCCTGATAGCAGAATTTTATCGGCAGCATCAAGTACCTTGACGGCACGATCCAACAGCTTACTTTCATTGATGTCCGTCAGAGTCCGTAAGTTAGCCGCCAGCTGATGCTGAAACTGCTCCGCCTCCGCCAAAGGCGGCTTGGAGACATCGGTGGGTTCATCGCGGCTGTAACTGGACTGGGCGACCAAAGCCTCACTGACAGCCAGCTTAAAGTCGGGGTAGCCTTTGTAACCCACCTTCTGACAAAACTTCACCACACTGGATTGACTGACACCAACAGCATCGGCCAGTTGCTGTGACGAGTAATCACGCAGCAAATGCGAATTATCCAGAATAAAGTCAGCAAGCTTGCGTTCTATGGCAGACATTTGATCCTGCAAACCTCTGATTTTCAGTAGACACACCATAATTTTTTTTATACTCGTGTTAAGGCTAAATGCGAGCCGGGGTGGCGATATCAATATCCTTATATTGACCTACTATAACCCGACAGCCTATCCGCGGTAAACAATGTTAAAAATCAGGCATCTGGTCCCAAGTGAGTTGTTCATCGACTTCGATGCGCCGGCGGATCAAAGCCGATTGCCTGCCACTGACTAAAACTTCAGGCGTGATCGGCCGCGTATTGTAAAATGATGACATCACCGCACCATAAGCGCCAGCCTGTCCAAGTGCCACAGCCTCCCCGGGCTGCAGTTCTGGCAATAATTGCCCCAGACTGAACGTATCGCCTGTTTCACAGATGGGCCCAACAACATCATAACGAGTGAGCGCACGATCCGCTGACTGCAGCACAGGCCAGACATCATGCACCGCTCCATACATCGATGGGCGAAGTAAATCATTCATGGCCGCATCCAGAATTAAGAACCGCTTCTTTGGCCCTTGT
The DNA here is from genome assembly GCA_022565655.1 of Alkalimonas sp. Taxonomy (GTDB): domain Bacteria; phylum Pseudomonadota; class Gammaproteobacteria; order Enterobacterales; family Alteromonadaceae; genus Alkalimonas. Next base: position 118 of record JAIUMG010000280.1, on the reverse strand, counting down.
TTGACATACTCCACCTTGCAGAGCAACACGCCGGCATTGGCGGCCAGTGAACGACCAGGCTCCATAATGATTCGGCACGGGCTGGCTAACCGACTCTGGCTTGCGGCGAACATCTCAC
>JAIUMG010000279.1 GCA_022565655.1 Alkalimonas sp. | reverse complement strand
GCTTTATGAAGCTTCCCCATAAAGACACGCGTTTTTTTCAACATCAACCGATGCAAGCCAGTTGCTATTACCCGGCGAATCCAACCCTCTGGTTGCAACGAGATGCTGCAGTTGGTGATATTTAAAGCAGAACGCCGCTGTTGATGGGGCTGGGAGCACGATTAGTGTCAATAAAAGGTTTAATTTTGCGGCTAAACCAAGTAATGTTAGGCCTTTGATGGGTCGCCGTATTGAGATCATGAGTACACCGCAAACTGAGCTTTATCAGCAATTGCAGCAACAGGCTGCCGCTTTGCTGGATAACGAAACCGATATGATTGCCAATATGGCCAATCTGAGTGCATTAATTTTTAACACCTTACCACAACTGAACTGGGCCGGATTTTATATTATGCGCGCCGGAGAGTTGGTTTTAGGCCCTTTTCAGGGGCAAGTTGCTTGTGTGCGTATCCCGGTTGGTAAAGGAGTTTGTGGCACCGCAGTATCCAGCGGCCTGACACAACGGATTGCTGATGTGCATGCTTTCCCCGGCCATATTGCTTGCGATGCGGCCAGCGAGTCTGAAATTGTGATTCCAGTACGACGGGGGCAGGACATTATCGCCGTGCTGGATATCGATAGCCCGGTATTGAATCGTTTTAATGCAGAGGATCAGCAGCAACTGGAACACTTGGTTCAGTTGTTCGAGCACACTTTATTATGAAAGCGTTACTGGAAGTTCGTGACTACTTATTTTCCCCCCATGACGTTGGTGACTGGGAAGGAGAAGAAGAACTGGTTGCCGATCAGCTGAATGCCATCTATCATGCCGTCTGGCCGCTGATCCCTGATGATACACCAACTGGTGAAGTGGAATCCCTGTTAAGTTTGCTGTGGCAACAACTGGCAAATGACAACTTAATACTTGAAGCAAGCGAAGATGAGCTGATTGATTGGGCCATCGCCTACGTAGAGAATCAACTGGCAGCAGAACCAGAACCTGCTGATCAGTTTGATGAGGATAATGAAGAGTAATTTTGCATGACAACCCCCAATATTGAACAAAATGAACAAGCGACAACCAAGAAACCATCCAGTGTGAAAGAAGTCATTGCTTTGTTAGCTGAGCATTATCCTAACTGTTTTTCGGTACAAGGCCCTGCAAAACCGTTAAAGATTGGTATTTTTCAGGATTTGGCTGCTACCGTGACTGAAGACAGTGTATTCAGTAAAACACAACTTCGTCAGGCGTTACGTGTGTACACGGCTGGTTGGCGTTATCTTGAGTCCATCAAACTTGATGCGGCCCGGGTGGATTTAAACGGTGATGAAGTTGAAAAAATAGATCAACAGCAAGCCGAGCATGCGGCAGCAACGCTTGCTGAAAGTAAAGCCAAAGCGGCAGAACTCCGTAAAGAGCGAGCTCGTGCCGCGCAAGCAGAGAGAAAAGCGGCCGCTGGTGGTCAGGCAACCGATAAAAAGCCGGTGAACAAACGCGGCGCTAGCCGCTCTAATGAGCAAGCGGCAAAAACTAAAGTAAACCAAACGCGTTCTACTAAGGTAAAAGTGACTGAGCCAAAGCAAGCGTTAACGCCTTTGGCTGATGATGGCTTTACGGTAGGGAGCAAGGTGCAAGTCCGGCTAGGGCAGGCGCCAATGTTTGCTACTATTATTGAAGTTGCCCGCAATGAGGTCACTGTCCAGTTAAATTCTGGTATGGTGGTAAAAACAAGCCGGGATAGTTTGTTCCAGTCCTGATTGCCTGGAGTAAATGGACCGGACGATTAAATGAGAGAATTATGAGATTATCTGTTGCTTTCTTTTTTGTGTTGATGCTTTGCTCAGTTCCACTAGTCGCAGATGAGTCTGCTGAGGAAAAGGAGAGCTTGCCTGTGCTTGCACAGGAGTCTCAGCATGCCACAGCGAGTAAACGGGTTTCTGCTTTATTTTCACGCCAGCACTATGCGCCTGTGCAGCTGGATGAAGCATTTTCTAGCCGGGTGTACGAGCGTCTGCTGAAAAGCCTGGATTTTAACCGGACCATTTTATTGCAAAGCGATGTGGATGCCTTCGAAGCTAATCGTAACAAATTTTCCCAGGCTTTGAATCGAGGCGACCTGTCCTTTGCATTCGATATGTTCAACCATAGTATGCAGCGCCGTTATGATCGGTTTGGCTATGCGCTGCAAGTGTTAGAGCAAGAATTTGATTTTGATGTAGAAGAAACTTATTACTACAATCGTGAAGATGCCGACTGGGCACAAAGCGAAGCAGTGCTGGATCAACTCTGGCAACAGCGGGTTAAGTTTGACGCGTTAAACCTGAAATTAACCGGTAAAACTATCGACGAAGCGAAAGAGTTGTTGCAGCGTCGCTACAGCAGTGCGCAGAAACGCTTGCTACAGACCAACAATGAAGACGTGTTTCAATTGATCATGAATGCGTACGCTCGCAGTATCGAAGCGCATACCTCGTATTTATCGCCCCGTAATGCGGATCGTTTCCAGCAGGAAATGAATCTATCGCTGGAAGGTATTGGCGCCGTGCTGCGTGCTGAAGATGATTATACCGTCATCCAAAGTCTGGTGCCTGGTGGCCCAGCTGATTTGACTCAGCAACTGAAACCAAAAGATCGTATTGTTGGCGTCGCTCAGGATGATGAAGAGTTTGTCGATGTCATCGGCTGGCGGCTGGACGATGTAGTGGAGTTGATCAAAGGCCCGAAAGGCAGCACGGTTCGGTTGCAAGTGATGAGTGGTAGTTCCATTGTGGCGGGGCCAACTGAAGTTGTGTCCATTGTGCGTGATAAAATTCGATTGGAAGACCGAGCGGCTAAAGGCGAAGTGTTTGAACCCTTATTAACCAGCGTAGATAAACGCATTGGCGTGATCACCATTCCTGGTTTTTACAACAACTTAGCGGATGATGTGAAGAAGGAACTGGCCAAGCTGCAGGAGAAAGCGGTTGAAGCGATCATTATTGACTTACGAGGCAATGGTGGCGGTTCGCTGCAAGAAGCCACCTTACTGACTGGCTTGTTCATTGAGCGAGGGCCAGTGGTGCAAATTCGCGAAGGATCAGGCCGTATTTCTGTTAGCCAGGACCGCGATGGTGTCAGCTATTATGATGGCCCTCTGACGGTGCTGGTGGATCGCTTCAGTGCATCTGCATCAGAGATTTTTGCTGCTGCCATGCAAGACTATGGTCGTGCCTTAGTGGTGGGTGAACAAACCTTTGGTAAAGGCACTGTGCAGCAGCACCGTGGTCTGGGCCGTATTTACGATATGTTCGATAACGACTTAGGCAGTGTGCAATACACCATCGCCAAGTTTTATCGCATCGATGGTGGCAGTACTCAGCACCGTGGGGTGATCCCGGATATCACGTTCCCGTCGCCTATCGACCCTGAGGATTGGGGTGAAAGCCAGGAAGAAAATGCATTGCCATGGGACTCAATACCAGCGGCATCCTACCAACGTCTTTCGGCTATGGAACCTTATTTAGAGCGATTGCAAAAGCAGCACGAACAACGGATAGCCACTAACCCAGAGTTTCAGTATCTGTTAGCCGATATAGCGGACTTCCAAAAGCAACGTGAACAAAAATCGGTCTCTTTGGTTAAGTCTGAGCGTTTGCAGGAACGTGAAGAACGGCAGCAGCGTCAACTTGAGCGTATTAATGCTCGATTGGCTTTACTTGGCAAAGAGCCGGTAGAGGATGCTGATGATGCGCCTGATGTGTTGAGTGACTTGGATCCATTGCTGGAAGAAACTGCATTAATTACCCTTGATTACTTGCAGGTAGGACGATACGCCAAACAATAAAAGCGTATTATGCTGGCGGCTTTAGCCGCCAGTTTTATATTATAAAAAATAATAATGATAAGGTTGGTTTATGTTGGGAGCACGTGAGTCAATTCATGGCCAGTGGTCCAGTCGTTATGCGTTTATTCTTGCTGCGACCGGGGCTGCTGTAGGTCTGGGGAACATTTGGAAATTTCCGTACATCATGGGTGAGAACGGAGGAGGAGCCTTTGTTCTGGTTTATCTGCTTTGCATTGTCTTGATCGGCATTCCCGTCATGATGTCGGAAGTGCTGATTGGTCGACGCGGTCGTCAAAGTCCTGGTTTGTCAGTGAAAACGCTCGCTCAAGAGGCAAATGCCAGCACTCGTTGGCAAATTGCTGGTTGGAGTGGCTTGGTTGCCAGTTACCTGATCCTTTCTTTTTATGCCGTTGTGGCCGGCTGGGCTTTGGCTTATGTGTTTAAAACTGCTCGTGGAGATTTTAGTGATGTTTCGGCGGATGCCATTGGTGCGCAATTTGGCGCTCACCT
>JAIUMG010000278.1 GCA_022565655.1 Alkalimonas sp. | reverse complement strand
TCTGATTTTTGTTCAGCCGTCGCAATTGGCTCTGGGGCGGTATCCAGCACGGTGCCATCGATCAGCACGGTTTTAAGAGCCAGGGTATGATCACTGGTTTTACCGTAAACCAGCGAGCCCTGCCCAGACGCATCGGTGTTAATCATCCCTCCTATGGTCGCCCGGTTCGAAGTTGATAAATCGGGGGCAAAGAAAAAACCATAGGGTTTCAGAAAAGCATTCAGTTGGTCTTTTATCACACCGGCCTGTACCCGAACCCAGCGCTGTTCAACATTGATCTCAAGAATACCGCGCATGTGTCGCGAAAGATCAACCACCAGGTGCTCAGTTAATGATTGGCCATTGGTGCCGGTGCCCCCGCCCCTTGGGCTGAATTTCAAGTGCCGGAAACTTGAGGTCTGAGACAATGAGGTTAGTAAAATGATGTCATCAGTGCTTTTGGGCAGTAATACGGCCTGAGGCAGCGCCTGATAGATGCTGTTATCGGTGGCAACCGCCAGACGACTGCCGTAGCTGGTTTCAATATCACCAGCAAAGCCGGCTGTAGTTAATGCTTTACAAAAAGCAATGACACTGGCATCAAGAGCACTTTCAGGGGCTAATGTTGGGATCATACATCACAAGTGGCTGGTAAAAAGTGAGCATCAGTATATCACTAACAAACTGGTTTTATTAACACCAGTACGAGGGTTTTAAGGCATATGCCCCATTTTTGCCGCTTTAGTCGCCAGGTAGCGGTGGCTGTGCGCCGTCGTTTTGACCCGGTGTTGCACGCGTTCAAGAATGTTGACACCTGCTTCTTCTAGAGCCTTTAATTTACGTGGGTTATTGGTCAATAAACGGATTTGAGCAATGCCCAGCTGTGTCAGCATGTCAGCTGCAATATCGTACTCGCGCATATCTGGTAAAAAACCCAGGATTTCATTGGCTTCAACCGTATCTAACCCTTTATCTTGTTCCGCATAAGCACGAATTTTGTTCAGCAAACCAATACCACGGCCTTCCTGGCGTAAATATAAAATAGCACCACGCCCTTCTTTGGCTATTTTTTGCATGGCAGCTTCCAGCTGTGGCCCACAATCGCAACGCAGGCTAAATAAGGCATCACCGGTCAGGCACTCTGAATGGACACGTGCTAATACGGGTTCACTCGTGGTGACATCACCCAGTGTTAAAGCAACATGCTCTTTTCCATTGGGCGCTTCGAAGCCATGCAATTGAAATTCGGCAAAAGGAGTAGGTAACAAGGTAGAGGCAACGAGTTTAAGCTTCATCCAAAGATCTCATAACAAAATGATACCTCGCTATATTATCACATTAGATCATAACTTTTCTGCTCCAGTGCGTTAAAATAGCAATTCACTCTGCTATTGGACACTTTTCATGCTTGGATGGTTTGAACGCATTACCCGACCTTTTCCCGCCTCTGATCCGCAGCAACCCCCCAAAGGTATATTCGCTTTTTGCCGGCACTACACCAAAGGGATGGAAGGATCATTGCTGGTTATGGCCTTACTGGCTGCGTTGGCTGCCATTTTGGAAGTCACTTTATTCAGCTTTATGGGGCAGTTGGTCGACTGGCTGGTAGAAAAAGATCCGGATACTTTCTTTGTCGATGAGCGGATGAAGCTGCTGGGCATGGCAGCAGTCACCTTAATTTTATTGCCTCTGGTCACGTTTTTACACTCAGCCGTGGTTCATCAAACCCTGCTTGGCAACTATCCAATGTCCATTCGCTGGCTGGCGCATCGTTATTTACTTCGGCAAAGTGTGAGCTTCTATCAGAATGACTTTGCCGGTCGTATTGCCACCAAAGTGATGCAGACTTCATTGGCAGTTCGTGAAACGGTGATGAAACTGCTGAATGTGATGATTTACGTGCTGGTTTATTTTAGTGCAATGCTGTATTACGTCGCCAAAGCCGATGTACGACTTATTATTCCGATGCTGGTTTGGTTGATTTTTTATATTGCCTTGCAGTTTTACTTTGTACCACGCTTAAAAAAGGTTGCCAGCCGACAGGCAGATGCCCGTTCTGAAATGACCGGGCGCATCGTCGATAGTTATACGAATATTACCACCATCAAATTATTCTCGCACACCCAGCGGGAAGAGCGTTACGCCAAAGATAGCATGCAGGTTTTCCTGACGCCGGTCTATGAACAAATGCGGCTGGCCACCTGGCTCAATGTCTCGGTGCAAAGCTTAAACTATGTATTGGTATTTAGCGTGGCTGCGCTGTCACTGTGGCTATGGACCAGCAGCGCTATGACGGTTGGTGCCATCGCCATAGCGGTTAGCCTGGCACTACGACTGAATGGCATGTCGCAATGGATCATGTGGGAAGTCAGTAATTTGTTTGAAAATATTGGCACCGTCGCCGATGGCATTACCACATTATCGCAGACGCCTTCAGTGGAAGATGAGGCAGGTGCCAGCCCATTGCAAGTTCATCATGGTCGCATTGAGTTCAACCAAGTCAACTTCAATTATGGTAAAGATCAAGCCGCTGAACAGCTGCCAGCGGTATTGCAGCAATTAAATCTGACCATTGCAGCTGGTGAAAAAGTTGGTTTGGTTGGCCGTTCCGGTGCCGGTAAATCCACCCTGGTGAACCTGCTGCTGCGCTTTTATGATATTGAATCAGGCCAAATTCTGATTGATGGCCAGGATATCAGCAAAGTGACTCAGGAGAGCTTACGTCAGCATATTGCGATGGTGACGCAAGATACATCACTACTGCACCGTTCGGTGCGTGACAATATTATCTACGGCAAACCGGATGCAACGGAAGCTGAGTTGTTAAAAGCAGCGGAACAAGCCGAAGCTATGGATTTTATTGCTGGACTGAGCGACCCCAAAGGAAACTCTGGTTTTGATGCCCAAGTTGGTGAGCGCGGTGTCAAATTATCCGGCGGTCAACGTCAGCGCATTGCCATCGCCCGGGTGCTGCTTAAAAATGCACCTATATTAATCCTGGATGAAGCCACCTCAGCGCTTGATTCCGAAGTCGAAGCCGCCATCCAAGCCAGTTTAAACAAGCTGATGGATGGTAAAACCGTCATTGCCATTGCGCATCGCTTATCGACCATCGCACAAATGGACCGCTTAATCGTGTTGGATCAGGGGCGTATTGTCGAGCAAGGTACCCATGCAGAACTAATTGAGTCTGGCGGCATCTATGCCCAGCTGTGGGCGCATCAAACCGGTGGTTTTATTGGCGTGGAGTAGGTATGCCTAAAGTGCCTTTTTCTCCTGTTGAAATCCGCGTCTTGAGGTTACTTGGCTATAAAAAAGCCTCTGACCAGCAGAGGCTTTTGCAGTCATCTACTTTATCAGGGTTCCGTGGTTTTGCCTGATGTAGCATCTGCCGCAGGTTGATGTTGTTTCGCCAACCGTTTTTCCCAGAACGTCGCATTCTTAATGCCTAACTTTACTGGGTCAAAGGTAATTGGCTGGCCGGATTTCAGCTGCTCTTCGTAATCCCGCAGACACATTATAGCGGGCTTAGCTACGAAGAAAATCACCAAAATACCGACAATGTTGATCCAGGCCATTAAGCCGACCCCAACATCACCTAGCCCCCAGATGTAGCCAGAGCTGTTGACCGTACCATAAGCCACCATAAACATGATCATCAATTTAACCACCAGCAATGAGAAGCGATTGCGGAAGAAACGATTCAGGTAGGCAACATTGGTTTCGGCAATGTAGTAGTACGCCAGGATAGTGGTAAAGGCAAAGAAGAAGATAGCGATACCGACAAACAACTGCCCAAACTGGCCAAAGACGCTATTGAGCGCCATTTGAGTAAAGGCTGGCGACGCCACTTCAGTGGTGATATCAATATTTTGCACGATCATGGCACCCGTACCCGTGACAGCGTTAAAGTCCTCGGTTTGTACATTGTACTGCTGAGTGATTAAAATCATAAAGGCCGTTGCAGAGCAGACAAACAGGGTATCCACGTACACAGAGAATGCCTGAACCAAGCCTTGCTGGGCCGGATGGTCGACCTCTGCGGCTGAAGCCGCATGCGGCCCAGTCCCCTGACCGGCTTCGTTTGAATAAATGCCACGCTTCACCCCCCAACCGATAGCAGCACCAAAACCAGCTTGTGCGGTAAAGGCATCAGACAGGATCATCGAAACAATACCTGGTAACTGATTCAGGTTTAAAAAGATGATAATCAGCGCCATCACGATATAGCCCAGCGCCATAAAAGGCACCACGATTTGGGTAAAATGGGCGATGCGCTTAATGCCCCCAAAAATAATGAAAGCCAGTATAATCATGATGATGGCAAGGGCAATTA
>JAIUMG010000277.1 GCA_022565655.1 Alkalimonas sp. | reverse complement strand
CATCCGCCACCAGGCTGTTGGCCAGAGCGATCAGGTTTTGGTAATCGCCAGCGTTGCGGGATTTAGTGCCCTGCCAGTACGACCAACAGCCAAAGCCCGCCTTGTTCATCGCATCAGGTACGGCAATCACCAGACCATACTGCTCGGCGGCCTGCTCTAAATTAGCAGTAAGATAGGCATTGATCGACTGAGTACAACCGTGCAGCACCACCAATAAACCACGGCCCTGTCCGATCGCCGAGACACTGTCGGGTGTGTAGATATGCACATTGTTAAAACCACCAACACCGGCATTCTGTTGCCAGCTCCCAGCCACCGCAGGCTTACCAAGCAGGCTGGCAGCCATGAGTACACCGGCCAGCAAAACGCCAGCCCGGCTAAACATTTCAATTTTCACGTCTGCTGTTCCTTATCTTTTTTTAGTTTAAGTGAACACCTCAGCGACGCTACTGCTCCATGTTTCGACCTCTGACTCCCCCGGTAGCAAGCTGGGGTGCCTATCCACTATAGAAGGCATCCCCCCATAACGATTTAGTACTTTAGTACTGCAAAACCCTGGCAGCGACTCGCCAGCTAAGCGCGGATCACGTACACTACCGGCAACCTGAGTGACCGTGATGACTATGAACAAACCTGCCCAGCTGCACCCGCGCAATCCGCATCAGGGCCGCTACGATCTAGCCCGGCTCAGTGGTGATTTTGTGCCCTTGCAACAACACCTGATCGTCAATCCGGCTGGCGAGTACAGCGTTAATTTTAGTGACCCTTCGGCAGTACAGGCGTTAAATGCGGCCTTGCTACAGCATTATTACCAGGTGGCTTACTGGCAATTGCCACCCGGCTATTTGTGCCCGCCCATTCCGGGGCGTGCCGATTACATTCATTATGTGGCGGATTTGTTGGCAGGGCCGGCTGAGGTGCCAACCGGCAAGCGGGTGAAACTGCTGGATATTGGCTGTGGGGCCAATCTGATTTATCCGATCATTGCCAACCGCAGCTATGGCTGGCGCTGCGTCGGCAGCGATATTGATGCCACCGCTCTAAAAGCAGCACAGCTGATCATCGAGAGTAACCCTAAACTCAGCGGCCAGATCAGCTTGCGCAAGCAAACAGATAGCCAGCAGATCCTGCACGGCGTCATAAAGCCAGATGATGCCTTTGCTGTCAGCGTGTGCAACCCACCCTTTTATGGCTCAGCTGCCGAAGCCGCCACTGCTAACCAACGAAAACGTACTAACCTAAAGCTCGCAGCAACGCCGCAGCAGCGCAACTTTGCTGGCCAACAGCACGAACTATGGTGCCCCGGTGGAGAGCTAGCGTTTATTAAAAGATTGATTGCAGAAAGTGTTGATTTTGCCAATCAGGTCGGCTGGTTTAGCAGTCTGGTCTCGCAGCAACGCCACCTAAAACTACTGGCCGAAGCCGCGAGCAAAGCAGGTGCCGTAGACGTGAAACCGATCAAGATGCAACAAGGTCAGAAAAGCAGTCATTTGTTGGCTTGGCGTTTTAACTGATCAGTAATCGATGCTTGCGTTCACGCATGCCATTGAATATCGGCGTTGCAACCTGTTCGGGGAAGTTGTGTGGTAACTCGTTTTGCACGCGTTCAATCACATCATCCACTTGCTCACACATACCGCTGATCATCTGGTTCATTTTTTCTGGGCTGAACTGAGCATCCTTTGCCACCTGCAAAAAATGACGTCGGTACATGTTATAAATCTGCCATTTCTTGCCATTCGAACCTCGCAAACTCATCGCAAGTTTTAAGTCTCGACTATTCCGCCCAGCTCCACCAACGGCAGGATAAGCAGAAAGAATGTCATACAAAGGTGTCAAACGATAGGAGCCATGAGGCTCGATATGTACAGAGAAGTTCTTTGCATGGCCGTCAGTCGCTCCAAGCAAGAAGAAAAGGATTTGCGCTGCCATGAAAATTTCCCTATCACGGCTGGATGCAACAGACCCTTGCAGATGTTTCATGATATCTGCAATGGATGGCCCGTTATCCGATTCATATTTTCGCGCTGGGACGCGCTCCCTCTTTAGCAAGCCAGTTCGCATCGTATCGAAACAGATGAGCGCCTGAATCCTTCTGGCTGAAGTACCCTACCCGGTAGCCATTCATGTAGACATCGAGTGTATCCATCACCATTCCTCAGACCACTTATCAGCGGCTGGTGCAGAGTCAGAGTATGCATCCTCTGTACTCTTGCCTTTGGGCTTTACCGATAGCTCCAAATCTAAAGCAGATAACAAACGAAACAGGGTATCGAGCTGCACTTTTTTCGGCATCGATTCAAATTTAGATACAGTCCCCTGCCTTAAACCGACTAAATTACCAACTTTGGCTTGGCTCAGAGCACGCCGTCTTCGTTCGTCCCTTAGGTAGATCGATAATGTTTTAGCATCAGTGATGTTCATACTATTTTTCTTATACGCAAAGTCGTATAGATTTAATATTATACGCAATTGCGTGTAAAACACACCTTATGCGCAAACGCGTATAAATTTAGCTTGGTTTGTATATTTACATACTGAGAACTGGTCATACCACATACCGCTATGAATATGACTATACTGATTATAACAACTGATCCATCTTTCACGCGTAGCATTGGCTCCTGAAGGATGGGGGAAAAAGCCGACATTACTGTCGGTTTTTTCGTTCATAGGGATCATGGATGAAAACAAGAGTCTATGTCGATGGCTATAATTTGTATTATGGCTGTCTGAAGAACACTCCGTACAAATGGTTAGATCTAGTTAAGCTCTTTGAAGCTCAACTGCTCCCGCAATCGGCACCTCAAGCCTTATTACCAACCGAAGTCAGTGTTAAATATTTTACTGCCGACATCAAAGAGCAAGCTGCTTTTGATGACACTTCACTGGCGGATCAAAATGCGTACCACCGCGCATTAGAAGCATCTTATCCAAATGAAAAGCTTGAAATTGTTAAAGGGTACTTTTCAATAGCCGATGAATACGCATTCGAGATAGATCCGGAAGTACCAGATAAATATCCGAAAGACTGCCGGAAAATTCAGGTTTGGAAGCTTGAAGAAAAACAAACAGATGTGAATATTGCCATTCATGCACTCTATGATGTTCTCAGCGATCAAACCTTGGAGCAAATTGTCTTTGTAACCAATGATACGGACTTAGCGCCAGTATTGAAAATGATAGCCGAGATTAAACGTGTAAAAATCGGGCTTATCGTACCAATAAAAGAGAAAAACCTTCGCCGTGCTTCTACCATGCTGACTGATAACGCACACTGGGTAAGGACGGCAATAGATCAAGAAGCACTAAAATCATCCAGCTTACCCCGTGTGATCTCAAGTTCTGTAAGGCAAACAAAACTTAGAAAAACGATCATAAAACCCAATAGCTGGTTTGGTGAAACACGAACTCTAGAACAAATTCTAGATACATTAGGAGAAGTGCTAAAAAGCCCAAGCGAAAAATGGCAATGGCTTGAAGCTCCTAAACCAGAAGTAAAAGGCCTACCCGTTTTAAAATCACTACCCTGTGAGTTGCTGGATGATGAAAATACAGCCCTCGATGTTCTCGTACATGCAAAATGCTACGCTGATTACATAAAGAAGAAGTCCAAGTAAAGAGGCCTAGGCCATTCAAAATTGCACTAAAAACTGCATAGTTGCACTCAAAAGAGCATATTCAAAAATGCATAGTAGATGATGCCCTTGTTCATAACTGTTCAAGGACACTCAAATGTGCCTTGATCGCTGGCTTGATGGCTTACATCGAATGGAACACCTTAGCGAATGCAAGGAGGCACACTGATGGCAAAATAGCTTTCATCAACATTAGATTTCACAGCATATTCAAGCTACAAATTCTGATTTTTCAGCCTTTTTTCTTAATCTGGAGAAAGCTGATCGCATCTTTGTAGAGCAACAGCTTGAGGACTTACCGTTAATGATCTAACGGCTCGGCACATCAATGATGTAATAAATAATTAAAATCTCATTGATCCAGTGATGTTTAGATGAATTGCTATAAATACGCTATAAAGTTATATTTCAGGCACAAAAAAAGGCCTCGCCGTTAAGCTAAGACCTTGATTTATATGTGGCGCAACCGAGAGGATTACTCGGGCTGTCCTGCCCTCGCCCTAACGGGCCCGCTGAAGCGGTTCAAAAACGCTCCCGGCGTTTTTGTCGAAGAAGGTTCTCATCCTTCGAGGTACTGTAAATGAAAAAACCGCCCAGCGGCGGTTTGTTCATTTATGGCGCACCCGAGAGGATTCGAACCTCTGACCTCTGCCTCCGGAGGGCAGCGCTCTATCCAG
>JAIUMG010000276.1 GCA_022565655.1 Alkalimonas sp. | reverse complement strand
AGTGAGCCTAAACGCTCTTCTTGAAAAGCACCGTAAGCGGCATCGCGGGTAAAGCTGCGTAGCGCCTCCGTTACGCTCAAACGCTGCTCCGGTAACCAGCCACCGACCGGTTGATTTTGCTGATCTTGCCGAGTCACAGAGGCATGCAAACCATGAAAAGGGTTGGCCAGCTCGACTGGAAAATCCGAGCCACCGACAATAGGACTGCCTTGATCAACAAAAGTCCGCCAAGCATAAGCGCCCCGCAGCCGCGCTACACCCAGCCTATCTCCAGCCATATTCATATCGGAGGTGGCATGGACGGCTTGCATCGACGGCAGCACATGCAAGGTTTTAAAACGAGGAATATCGTCTGGTGAGACAATTTGTGCATGCTCCATGCGGTGACGGCCTTGCTGCAATTGTGCCGAACTCGCCAATTGTTCAAATCGATCCAGTACCATGCGGTTGGCTCTGTCACCAATGGCATGCACATTGGCCTGAAAACCCGCCTCGATGGTGGCCTGCATTTGTGCGGTGAGCCGATCCGGTTCGGTGACCAACAAGCCTCGGTGCTCTGGCTGGTCACTGTAATCGGCCAGCAGTGCGGCGCCCCGGCTGCCCAGAGCCCCATCACCATAGAGTTTGACCGCTCGGATCAGCAGTAAGTCCTGCTCATCTTCAATAATGCCTTGATCGAGCCAGGCTTGTAGATCTGGGTTACGGGCAGATAGCATGGCATAAATACGCAGCGGTATGGCGTTATCGGCACGCAGCCGTTGGTACAAACTAGCCAGGCTGCTATCAATGCCAGCATCATGCACACTGGTAATACCCAGCGATAGCAGCTCGGCAAATGCAGCCTCCAATGCCTGAATCGTTTCTGCTTCATTCGGCTCTGGCAGCACAGCGCTGACATATTGACGGGCATTATTCAGCAAGACCCCGGTGGGGTTGCCTTGCTCATCGCGCAGAATGCGGCCACCGGGTGGGTCCAGCGTGTCTTTGGTAATGCCTGCCAGCTCCAGCGCTTTGCTGTTGGCCCAGCCAGCATGGCCATCAATCCGGCTTAACCATACCGGCCGGTCAGACACCGCTTCATCCAGCAGAGCAGTGCTGGGGAACTCGTTGTTGTCCCATAGCACTTGATTCCAACCTCGCCCTTGGATCCACTGCTGCTCAGGATGATTGGCAGCGAATTCAGCCACTCGCTCTACCGCTTCTTGTTCACTTAGTGCACCACGCAGCTCAACGCGCATCAGGCTTTGCCCCAGGCCAAGAATATGGCCATGGCCATCGATCAAGCCGGGTACAATGGTTTTTCCTGTGCCATCCTGCCAGTTGGCGTCAGGATAGTCGCTTTGGATAGCATCGCCACGAGCCAGTACTTTGCCTGTTTCGGTATCCACCACCAACTGCTGAAACTGAACCAGCTGGCCTTGTGAGTCAAAGCCATAGCCATGAATGTTGCTCCAGCCCAACTGTTGGGCAATAGCACTGGCGCTAACGAGCAACGCAGCGGTGATGATACATAAAGATCGCATGATAGGTTCCTGAGGTTGTTATCGTTTTTTGTTTTATTATGTTGTTTTTATGGTCGTACTTTCTATCGGACTATAGCAGCAGTTATTCCTCTGTTAAAGTGGCGGATTTTTGCGCTTTGCTAGCAATAGCTAAGCGGATCATCTGCTGAATTTGTTGCACAATGGCGGCTGTGGTTTCAGGCTCAAAGGCGGCAATGCGAGGGGTGTGAATATGGCCGACTGGTAGCTCAGGGGCATAACGATCCCGTAGCAAAATGCTGCGATACGAAATTTCATTGGATAAATAACCGCCACCACCGCCTTGCACTGCGGTTTGCTCAGCCAACTCTGCCAATGACTGTGCTGTAAATTCACCACGCTCCAAAGTGGTGACGTTGCGATTGTCGTGGACCTGGAAGCGGCCTTTAGCCTGCATCATGGCAGAGTAAGGCAGGCTGTATACCACAAACTCCGGCCCCTCTAGTGGTTCACCATGCAACAGTGGCAGGACCGGATTGCTGGCACTGCCACCGGTATAGACGTTCAGGTTATCCGGTGCTTCGGCACTGCGGCGGCGACCGGGAAAGTGCTCCAGATCAAAATGCTCACGGCCCATGCTGACTGTGAGTAGCATATCAATACGCTTTTCGTGCAACAAAGGGGTGAGCAACTGCTCAATCATGCCTTGATCAAAATCGGCAAAACGCACTGGGATCATGGCACTTTGCACTTCGATTTGCTGCCCCTGGTGTTGAAAGACCCAGCCATCCAACATCAAAGCGGTAACCCCAGATGGATTGGATTGGTTCAGATTGCGGTCGAGTAAAAAAGGGTCAAAGCCAGTCAATAGAATGCGGATATCGCTTTGCTCTGAAAAGCTTAGCTGATGCTGGCCTCGGCTGCTGAGCTCTAGTTGCAGCTCCAAAGCTGGCAGATTTTCGCAGCGTTGCTCGGTACACCAGTCTCGTAGGGCTTTTGTCATCATCAACCGTGCCCAGTACAAAGCACGGTCATCGTGATGACGTTGTTGCTTAGCGTCCTGCACTGCTTTTTGCCACAGGGCCTCACCGTGCTGCTGCAGCCTGGTGAGGAGCTGTTGCTCTGATGTGGCATACTGCAAGCTGATCCTGAAATCATTCACCTGCGGCTCAAACCGGCTTAACACCTTAGGCATCGCCTGCCAGGCCGCCTCCAGTCGTTGCTCTTCTACGGTGAAGCTAGCCAATCCTGGGTGCTTAGCCGCGCTGTTGGTCAATAGCAAAGTAGAGGAAAAAATAACTGATAACAGAGTGGGCATAGCTGGCTCCATTTATGGGTTGGGTTGACTTAGAAGTTGTTGCAGTGGCTCCGCCAAGTGCTGCAGGTGTGTACTAATGATATGGCAAACCGGCAGACTGTATAAAGCAGAGGCATACCAGTTGCTTTCTGCCCACTCGGCTGATGACGCCAGGAAAGTGGCTGCTGATGGCTCATCCTCCAACAGAATATCGGCTCGTCCCTGCTGCAATAAGCCAAAAGCTTGCTCCAGACTGGCAACCTCCAGACGCTTTCCCGCAAAGTCGGTTTGCTCTGCCATCTTAAATCCACGGATGTGTACCACAATAAGGCTGGAGTTGCTTTGCCAGTGTTCAAGGATCTCAGCTGTCATTGCATAGGCTTTCAGTGTGAAATCGCCAAGGGGTGCGGGTATCATCAAAATATCCGGGTATTCTTCGTTAAGCTCGCAGAGACGAAAGAGATCTGCATCAAGCTCTTGCATGCGCACTAAGCGTAAACGCCGCTCAGATGGCAGTGGCAAAAAAGTCGGTTGATATCCGAGCTGCTGATAGGCCTGCTGCAAACGTTGCTCTATCCGATCACTCAGTTCAGATGGGCTTTGCGTGCTGCCAATACTGAGCTGAAGCAAGCTGTCGCCAACAACGTTGCTGGTGAACAGCAGAGTGCTAATGGCGAGGCATCTTAACCAAGTGTGTTGAGTTCGTGGCAAAAGCATGGCAACCCTGTGTGGTATAGAGGACTCTTTTAGTATATACCCAACAACCACAAGGTGGCGATTTTACCCCCATCAAGCCAGCCCCCCACGGCAAAGCTTGGCCGGATCAAGCAGCGATTCCAGTTCTTCTCGGCTAAGCTCGGTTTCTTCCAGCGCGACCTCCAGCACCGGCCGTTGCTGCTGATAGGCTTTTTTAGCAATATCAGCGGCTTTCATGTAGCCAATCACCGGGTTTAACGCGGTAACCAAAATAGGATTGCGATGCAAGGCTTGCTCGATATGGGCCTGGTTTACCGTAAAGCCAGCAATGGCTTTATCGGCTAAGGCGGTGCAGCCAGTGGCCAGCAGTTCGATGCTTTGCAGCAAATTATATGCAACGACCGGCAGCATCACATTCAATTCAAAGTTACCCGACTGCCCCGCGATGGTGATGGTGCTGTCATTGCCGATGACCTGGGCACACAACATGGCAACTGCTTCCGGCATCACAGGGTTGACCTTGCCGGGCATAATGGAAGAGCCGGGTTGCAGGGCGGGTAACTCAATTTCGGCTAAGCCGGTTAAAGGTCCGGAATTCATCCAGCGCAAATCGTTGCTGATCTTCATCAGCGACACGGCCAGTGTTTTCAACTGGCCTGATACACTCACACTGAGATCTTGGCTACTGATACCAAAGAAAAAATTGCTGGCGGGGATGAACGTGATGCCGGTATCGTGACTCAGTTGCTGGCAAAATCTGCCGGCAAACGCCGGGTGAGCATTGATACCGGTGCCAACGGCTGTGCCCCCTTGTGGAAGTTGCCGTAACGTATCCTGCAGCTGTAGAAGTTGCTGTTGAG
>JAIUMG010000275.1 GCA_022565655.1 Alkalimonas sp. | reverse complement strand
CGCTGAAGCAGCGTTCTGGCCTGGCTGAGTTACGCGTGATCTGTGTCGATGATGATGCCACCAACCTCGAAGCGTTAAAAGTCTTGCTGCAACAATGGCAAATCGAGCAGGTGAGCGGTTTTTATGATGAGCAAAGTTTATTGCGCTTTGCTGCCGAAAACAGCCCCCCTGATGTATTATTGATTGATTATCAGCTGGGGCAACACAGCAATGGCCTCGACTTGTACCAGCAATTGCAGGTGTACTGGCAGCGGGTGCCGGGTATCCTGGTGTCAGCGTCGCCGCAGGCTGACTTGGCAACCCAGGCACAACGACTTGGTTTGCTGTATTTGGCGAAACCTATTAAGCCAGCGGCACTGAGAGCCAGCTTAAACCAAATTAACCTGTTAAAACGCCGGTCTGCTGAATGATTGCGCAACTAACAACAGTGCATGCTGTAGTCGGTTGTTCTGGTTGGTATTCAGAATTGAGATAGGGCATACTCGTGCCAGAACTTATCTTGATTGTTACAAAGGGTGGTCTCTGTGTTGGTAGCAACACCTTCAGTCGGTGATCGCAGTTTTCAATTCGGCGATGGTATTTTCAGCACCATCAGAGTGTCAGACGGGCACCCTGAACTGTGGCCATTGCATCTGAGTCGGTTGCAAGCTGGGGTGGAGCGGCTGGGTATTTGTGCTCCTGACTGGCTGGAGTTAACGAAGCAGGTGCAGCAAGCGGTTACCGCGAAGCATCAGGTACTAAAAGTGATGATAAGCCGCGGGCATGCCGGGCGGGGGTACAGCCCGGCTGGTGTTGAAGGCCCTGATGTGTTTATTACCACCGCAGAGCTGCCTGATTACCGGTCATGGCAACAGCAGGGGATCCGCCTTGGGCTGGCTAACTTGCAGCTTGCTTGTCAGCCCGTTCTGGCTGGTTTAAAGCACAATAACCGGCTGGAGCAGGTGTTATTAAAACAAGAGCTGGTGACCACAGAATGGGATGATTTGCTGGTGCTGGATCAGCAGGGGTATATCACCGAAGCAACGGCTGCGAATCTGTTCTTTTATCGTCAGCAGCAGTGGTTCACGCCTCAGCTACAGCGCGCCGGTGTTGCCGGAGTGATGCGGGCACATCTGATGACGCAGTTGGCGACGCAGGAGGTGAACTGGACCCTGCCAGAGCTGGAACAGGTCGAGGCGATATTTATCTGCAACGCTCTTTGCGGTGTGGTGCCGGTTCGACAGTTTCAACATCGTACCTTGAATATTGCTGCTGTCCAGCGGCTGCAGCAGGAGTTGTTATGTTAAGACGCTTGATTGTTCTGGCTTTGGCCTTATTGTTTTTAGCGGCCGTATTGGTGTACCAGCAAATGCAACAGCTGGCGACCACACCGTTGCAATTAACCAGCTCTTTGTTTACGGTTCCAGCCGGCGCGTCCGCTTCAGGCTTGTGTCGTCAATGGCAACGCGAAGGTTATCTGCAGCAACAGGATTGTCAGCTATTTCGTCTGCAGTTGTGGCTGGATCCAGAGTTAGCCGCCGTCAAAGCAGGAACCTACCAGGTCGATAGTGACAGCTCGCTGATTGCGCTGATACAGCAGTTTGTGCGCGGTGACGTAGCGCAGTTTCCTTTTACCATCCGTGAAGGGGAAACCCTGCAACAAACGCTGAAGCGCTTGCAACACGCCGAGCATCTCATCATCAATGTCGATTCCCAGCACCAATTGCTGTCGCTGCTGAACTGGCCAGAAGCATGGGGGGAGACCCCTGAACATGCAGAAGGCTTGTTCTTT
The DNA here is from genome assembly GCA_022565655.1 of Alkalimonas sp. Classification (GTDB taxonomy): domain Bacteria; phylum Pseudomonadota; class Gammaproteobacteria; order Enterobacterales; family Alteromonadaceae; genus Alkalimonas. The sequence goes on along the minus strand of JAIUMG010000275.1, from coordinate 2,582 downwards.
CCTGAAACCTACCATTACACCGTAGGCAGCTCAGCCAGTCAGTTATTGCGACGTGCGCATCAAAATCTGTTGAAGCATCTGGAGGACAGCTGGCAACAGCGCCACTTTGATATCCCGTTGAAGTCCCCATACGAGCTGTTGATCATGGCATCGATCATTGAAAAAGAAAGTGGCTATGAGCCCGAAAAGCCGTTGATTAGCTCGGTGTTTATGAACCGGATACGAGACAATATGCGTTTACAAACCGACCCTACGGTGATTTATGGCCTGGAAAATTTCTCTGGCCGTATTACCCGGGCGGACTTACAAAACCCACATCCGTACAATACCTACCGTCATCATGGCTTACCACCCAGCCCAATTGCTGCGGTCAGTCTAAGCTCGCTTCAGGCAGCAGCCCGGCCGGTCGATAGCAGCATGTATTATTTTGTCAGTAAAGGCGATGGCAGCCATGTTTTTTCTGAGACATTGCAAGAGCACAATGCGGCGGTGCGGCGTTATATTTTAGGTCAAAACGACTCAAAACAAGATAACTCTGGACAAAACAATTCAGGACAAAAAAATGAGCAGTAAAGGCCGTTTTATTGTAGTTGAAGGGCTGGAAGGTGCCGGCAAAAGCACTGCGGTAGCTTGCATTAAAACCTGGCTGGAGCAACAGCAACTGCAGGTGGTGTGTACCCGTGAGCCAGGGGGAACTCCACTGGCAGAGCAAATCCGTCAGTTGGTCAAACAAGTGCAAGATGAAACCATCACAGCTGAAGCGGAGTTACTGCTGATGTACGCCGCTCGGGTGCAATTATTACGACAAGTGATTGAGCCTGCGCTAGCCGAAGGTTCATGGGTGCTGGGCGACCGACATGATTTATCGTCGCGTGCTTATCAGGGCGGTGGACGTCAGCTGGGTGCGCAGTTGATCGACAGCATTCGCCATGCCGTGCTTGGCAACTGTCGGCCTGATTTAACCCTGTATCTGGATATTGATCCGGCCATTGGTCTGGAGCGGGCCAAAGCGCGAGGTGAGCTGGACCGGATAGAGCTGGAGCAACTGGCTTTTTTTCAGCGAACCCGCCAGGCTTACCTGACTATTGCCGCGGCTGAACCGGGCATTGTGGTGATTGATGCGGGACAAGAGCTAAATAAAGTGCAGCAGGACTTGATCCAGGCACTAACTGATTTCTGGACATCGCTTCATGCTCCCATGGCTTGAACACAGGTATCAGCAACTGGCCAGCCTGGCATTGCGCGCAGAGCTGCCGCACGCCATCCTGCTGACAGGCAACACTGGCGTGGGCAAGGACCAACTGGCTGAAGCTTTGCTGGCCTTGCTGTTATGCCAGCAGCCACAGCAGCATCAGCCCTGTGGCACCTGTAAGTCCTGTCGTTTACGCTTGGCCAGTCACCACGCAGATTATTGGCACCAGACAGAAGCCGAAGGACGGATTGGTGTTGATGTGATCCGCCACTTGACATCGTTCTTTCAGAGCCGTGCTCAGCAAGGTGGTGTTCGGGTTGCGCTGTTGCCTCATGCAGAGCGTATGAGTGAAGCTGCAGCTAACGCTTTACTAAAAACATTGGAAGAACCACCGCAGCAGAGCTTTCTGGTGTTAACCAGTCACCAGCCGGCTATGTTGCTACCCACCATTATCAGTCGGTGCCAGCACTGGCCAATCAGTGTGAATGATGCTGAGCAGGCGGCAGCCTGGTTGCAGCAACAAAGTCAGCAACCCGTGCCTGATTTTCTGCACGATATGGCTGTCAGTGCACCACTGCAAGCACTACAATGGTTGCAATCGGAGCAAGCACTCGAAGCTCAGGAACTGTTGATGCAACTGGAGCAGTTTGTGCTTAAGCAGCACGATGTGCAGACCGTTGTGAAAGCACTGGAGAAAAAGTCGGTGCTGACGGTGGTGTTAAGTTGGTTTATTCGTCAACGCTTGCCTGAGCTGGTATCCTTACCACAGCAAGCGCATTGGCAGTTGTTGCAGTATTTTCAGCGTTGGTGTCGTGACGAGCATCAGGTTTTAGGGCAGAATAAAACCTTGGCTTTAACGGCATTATTGCTCGAGTTAAAGCGACTGAGCACATAGATCGAGGTGAGGTATGGAAGAAATCCCGTTAGATTTTATGGATGTCAAAGAGCTGTATCGTTGCTACATGCCATTTTTAAAGCAAGGCGGCTTGTTTGTTCGTACTGCCCGCTCGTACAAAATGGGCCAGTCACTGGCGCTGAACGTGACCTTGCCGGATGCGCTGGAGGCCATTTCAGTGACTGGTAAAGTGGCCTGGATCACGCCCCATGGCGCCCAGAATGCTTGCCCGGCTGGCGTTGGTGTTGCCTTTATTGATGATAAGCAGCGCCTGAGCGAGCAAATAGAAAAGTTGGTTGCTGGTTTACAAGCCAGCCATGAGATCACCTATACCCTTTAGTTACCTCATTAACAGGAATCCCCGTGTTTGTAGATTCACATTGTCACCTTGATCGCCTTGAATGGGATAAATTAAACGCTGAATTGCCTGACGTGATTGATGCTGCTAAGGCAGCGGGCGTTGAGCACTTATTGTGTGTGTCGGTCAGCCTGGCC
>JAIUMG010000274.1 GCA_022565655.1 Alkalimonas sp. | reverse complement strand
GAACAATAAACTGGATCCGACGTTTGGCTTTATACCTCTGGATAAAGACGGCGTGATCCGCATGGACTGCTCGTCTGCCTATTCGATGAGCAACCTCATTCAGCTCAAAGATCAATACGATATTGCCATTGGCAATGACCCGGATTTTGATCGGCACGGCATCGTCACGCGAAGTGGCGGCCTGATGAATCCGAATCATTACCTGGCCGTGGCCATTAACTATTTATTGAGCAACCGGCCTGGTTGGTCTGCCGATCTGAAAATTGGCAAAACCTTGGTGTCAAGTGCCTTGATTGATCGGGTGGTGGCCGCCCGTGGCCGAACCTTGTATGAAGTGCCGGTTGGTTTTAAATGGTTTGTTGATGGCCTGCATCAAGGCAGCGTAGCTTTTGGCGGCGAAGAAAGCGCTGGCGCCAGTTTTCTGCGTTTTGATGGCAGTGTCTGGAGTACCGATAAAGATGGCTTTATTCTGGGCTTGCTGGCGGCTGAGATTTTGGCGACCACAGGTGTAGACCCCTATCAACAGTATCAGGCATTAACGAAAGAGCTCGGAAACCCGCTCTACCGCCGACTGGATGCGCCGGCCAGCCCTGCGCAAAAGCAGGCATTAAAGCAACTGGATGTGAGCAGCGTCACGCAAACAGCAGTGGGCGGAGATGCTATTTTGGCGGTGATGACCAAGGCACCAGGCAACGAGGCAGGCATCGGAGGTGTGAAAGTGGTCACCGCCAATGGCTGGTTTGCGGCTCGGCCATCCGGCACTGAAAATACCTACAAGATTTATCTGGAAAGCTTTGTTGATGCCAACCACCTGGCGCAGTTGGAGGCGGATGCCAAAGCCTTTGTTGAACAGGTTTTTGCTGCGAGTCATTCGTGATCGCAGCCATTAAGCTGTAATATTATTACGATATTTCATTGTCAATGCGACTGCAAACGTATTCCTGCCTTGTTTTTTGTAATCTTTTTACATCTAATAGGAGGAAATATTTCACTTGTCTGCATCTGGCGACCAACTAAGCTTAGAGCGTCAGGTGACTCACTAACCAACAGGATTGGCAATGACTAAGAAACAGACCGTACCGCATGTGGCCGCTATCGAGTCGCAGCCCACTGCCGAGCAATTAAAAGAGCGTATTGTTCGCCATCTTCATGCCAGTTTAGGCACCGATGTGAATAAAGCCAGTGCGCAAGCCTGGTGGCGTGCAACTTGTGCCGCTGTCAATGAAGTGGTGTTTGATGGCCTGAGAACCACGCAGCGTGCTCATTACGAGCAAAATACCCGAGCTGTGCATTACTTCAGCCTTGAATATTTGATGGGGCGCTTGTTCAGCAACAATTTACACAATCTGGGGTTGTATGATCAGGCGAAACAAGCTTTAGCTGAGCTTGGTCATGATATCGCTGCGCTGGAAGATCAAGAAGAAGATATGGCGCTAGGCAATGGTGGCTTAGGCCGACTGGCGGCTTGTTTCATTGATTCGCTGGCTACCATGAACCTGCCCGCCGTTGGCTACGGCATTCATTATGAGCATGGCTTGTTTCAACAGGCCTTTCAGAATGGACGGCAAATTGAGCGGCCTGACAGCTGGCGCGAGTATGGCAACCCGTGGGAGATTTGCCGGCCTGAGTCCGTGCAGGAAATCTCGGTGTATGGCTATGTAGAAACCGTCTATGACTTGCAAGGCCAGATGAAAAAGGTGTGGCACCCTGGGCGTATTATTAAAGGGGTGCCGTGGGATATTCCTGTGGTGGGGTACCAGGGGAGCTCCGTTAACGTACTACGCTTGTGGGAAAGCCGGGCCAGCGACTTTTTTAACTGGGATGTATTTAATTCCGGTGGCTATGTCGATGCCGCACGCGAGAATATTGAAGCGGAAACCATCTCCAAAGTGTTATACCCGAATGATGACACTGAGGCAGGCAAAGAGTTACGCTTGATCCAGCAATACTTTTTCTGCTCGTGTTCATTAAAAGATATTATTCGCCGCTACAAACGGTCGCATGGTGATGACTGGAGTCACTTCCCAGAGCAGGTAGTGATCCAACTGAATGATACTCACCCAGCCGTTGCCATCCCTGAGTTGATGCGTATTCTGGTGGATCGGGCTGATATGCAATGGGATGAAGCCTGGGCGATTTGTCAGCAGGTTTTTGCTTACACCAACCACACTTTATTGCCTGAAGCATTGGAAAGCTGGTCGGTGCGTTTGTTCGAGAAAGTACTGCCGCGCCATCTGGAAATTATTTACGAAATCAACCGTCGCTTCTTGCTGGAGCAAGTCGATGTGCTTTGGCCTGGCGATAATGAGAAGAAGCGCAAATTATCCATTATTGAAGAAGGTCACAACCCAATGGTTCGTATGGGGCACCTATCGGTGGTTGGCTCCTTCCGCGTCAATGGCGTGGCTGAAGTGCACTCCAAACTGGTGCAATCGGATCTGTTTCCAGAGATGGTGGCCTTATGGCCGGATAAATTCACCAACGTCACCAATGGCGTCACGCCGCGTCGCTGGTTAAAAGCCTGCAACCCCCGTCTTTCCTCTATGCTTGATCGCCTGGTGGGTAAAGGCTGGCCGACTGATCTGAAGCAGCTTGCCAAACTGGCTGAGCACGCCGATGATGCCAAAGTGCAGGCTGATTTTATGGCCATTAAACAGCAAAACAAGGCGGAGTTGGCAACAGTCGTGCAAGAGCTGACGGGGATAGCCATTGACCCTGCTGCGATTTTTGACATTCAGATTAAGCGTTTGCATGAATACAAGCGGCAGCATTTAAATCTGCTGCATATTCTGGCGCTGTATCGCCGCATTTTGCAAAACCCAGATTACGACATGGTACCTCGGGTGTTTATGTTCGGTGCCAAAGCGGCGCCGGGTTACAAATTGGCGAAAGAGATTATTTACGCCATCAACAAAGTCGGTGAGAAGATCAATCACGATAAGCGGGTGAAAGGCCGCATTAAAGTGGTCTTTATGCCGAATTACCGGGTGACCTTGGCGGAAAAAATGATCCCAGCAGCGGATGTGTCCGAGCAAATTTCTACTGCAGGTAAAGAAGCTTCCGGCACCGGTAACATGAAGCTGGCACTCAATGGTGCTATTACCGTGGGTACGCTGGATGGTGCCAATATTGAGATCGCAGAAGAAGTTGGCGAGGACAATATCTCCATTTTCGGCCTGACCGTGGATGAAGTGAAAGCGCTGCGGGCAGAAGGTTATGACAGTCATGACTATTACCACCAGAACCCGGAAATCAAAGCGGTATTGGATTGGTTGGAAACCGATTACTTCACGCCGGGTAAACCGGGTGAGTTAGCATCCATCAAGCACAGTTTATTGGAAGGTGGCGACCCTTACCTGGTATTGGCTGATTTTGAGTCGTATCAGGCCGCCCAGCAAAAAATTGATGGCTGGTATCGCGACCAAGCGGGCTGGGCGAAAAAAGCTATTATGAACACCGCCTGTGTTGGCAAGTTCACCTCAGATCGATCCATTCAGGATTATGTTGACCGGGTATGGAAACTGAAACCTTGTCAGGTTGGTTAACCTCGGAGTATTATCCTAACTGAAACTGACTAAGTCCCGGCTGTGCTGCCGGGGCTTTGCTTTGTAAGCAATAAAAGGAGTGGGCGTGTTATGGACAACCAACATTCAAACGAAGAGCAACTGACTGCGCAGCAAAAGGCTGCTGAGCTTGAAAGCCTATATCAACAAGATAAGTTGGCTGAGCTTAACAAGGAGTTTGAGGCGCTGCGGCCCAAAGCCTGGAATACCTGGGGTGATGTACTGCTGGCTTTATTTTGGTTTTGGATGCTGTATTGGCTTGCCCCTGAGTTTTTCGAACAACCTTGGGCTTTTACTCTACTGATGTTCATTTTTATTGTGCTGGCTCGGATTGGCCACGAAAGTAAGCGCATCAATAAACGAATTGATTTACTAAAATCCATGCTGCAAAAGTAGATAGCCTCTCTGTATTTCGAGGTGAGCTTCAGATTTTTTATTCCCGATCAATAAAACTAGCTTGGAAATCAGCTACACTGTAGGCTGATAAAAATATATAAATACAATCAGTTGCTTCTTTATGCAGACTGCTTTTGAAATGGAGGCTGAGTGCAGTTTCTCAAAGATTTCCTGCATCAAATACTGCATGCCAGTAAAAACCTGCTGCCTATCGTGGTGGTGGTGGTATTTTTCCAGGCGGTGATTTTACGGCAGATGCCAAACGATCCCTGGATGCTGACGCTCGGTCTGGCCATTGTGGCGCTGGGTGTGGCGATGTTTTTGCAGGGGCTGGAGTTTAGCATCTTTCCGGTCGGTAAAAGCCTGGCCAATCAGTTTGCCCGTAAAGGCTCTATCCCTATTCTAATGGCCTTTGGCTTTGC
>JAIUMG010000273.1 GCA_022565655.1 Alkalimonas sp. | reverse complement strand
ACCGCATCAACCGCCAAATACTCACCAGCGGCTGGATTGCCCTCACACTCAGGGAAACCATTGATGAATTGATCGACCGCTTTCCACTGAGCGATATCACAACCGCCACCGAAAGTAGAAGTGTGAGTAAACTGCTCACGACTCACTTTACGCTCAGCCTGACGGATACCAAAGTCAATACTGCGGATAAAGTCACCATCAAACTCGTAATTCCAGCGCGTACTGAAAGTATCGATATTACCATCAATATCAAAGTTACCCTCAGAAGAGAAAGCACCAATATGGTAGGAATTGATATCAGCCATGTAATCAGCCACACTGCGGGTGCCGCCACCACCACTGACCAATTGATCAAAACCACCAAACACCGGGTACTTGCCAGATGCATCGTAGGTCAGCATAAACTGGCTTTCAATACCGCCCGGAGAGAACTGAGCATAACAACCACCATTCTGCCCCACGATCACATCATCACCGGTACAGTGTTTGCCTTGTGCAAAGGCTCCGGGTCCAGTAACTAAGGACCCTTGGTCAATGCTTAACATATCACCTTCACCATACCCATGGCGCATACGATGCGCGGCATGAGCACGAGTCACCCGAACCTGCCCGGTTAAAGCGCCACCACCGTTATAATTCAGCTCAAGATTCAGGTTTCTGGACTTTTCCTCATTGATATTGACCTGGGTAAAAGTTTGCATCCGATACGGCATCAGCTCGAATGCATTGACTGCACCCCACTCATTACCATCGGCATCTGTAAAGCGATCACCGGTCCAACCATTTTCAAGCGGAAAAGCATAGTCATTAAAAGACTGCCAGCGGTTATTTTGTGAGAAGCCACTGCGCGCATTGAAACGCTCTTGATCGGTATAAAACACATCTGCGACAAATTCAAAACCACTGCCTAAATCAGCCTGAAATGAGCCATGGAAAGCGTTTCGATCTCGCTCTTCGGTTTTGTTAAAAGCAGAAAAGCCTTGTGGTACCACATGACGAATGGAGCCACTTCTCGGGCCTGGGCCCCAAGTAAAGTTGTTGTTCGCTGCACCGATCCCCCCATTTTCAGAGGTATCAAAATAGCCGTTGTAATCGGTTGCCAAAGTCGCTTCTGCGGTCACTGCTGAAGCCATAATACCCCAGCGATCAGCCCGGTAGGATAACAAAGCACTGAGCGTCGGGTCGCTTTCTTTAGTAATGGAACCTCTTGTTAACTCAGCATTACCAGCGAAAGTGAAACCATCATCCATCTCAAAAGGGCGGCGGGTTCTTAAATCAATCGCTCCAGCAATTCCCTGAGCAGTATGGCGAGCTTCAGAGGCTTTGAATACATCGACACCAGAAAATAGCTGCGCCGGAAGGTCACCAAAATCTGCTGCAGAACGGTTGATGGTAGTGGCACTCAGGAAAACTTCACCATTTAATGTTGTATCAACTTGCGGTAAGCCGCGGATCTGAACTGGGCCACCTGCACCGGCCACTCTTTCAATTTGTACACCAGAGATACGCTGCAATGAATCAGCAATCGTAACATCAGGTAGCTTACCTATGTCCTCAGCAGCGATACTGTCTTGCTGTGTTGCTGAAAAGCGTTTCGCATTAATACTGGCTTGAGTGCTTGCACGAATACCGCGAATTTCAATCACCTCGACATCATCGGCTGCTGCATCATTTGCCATTACTGGCATGGTGAGGCCAAAAGCCCCGACCATTAGCCCTAGTTTTACTGCTAAGGCGCATTTATTCATTTTATTATTAGACATAAGCTTCTCCCGTTCCTCTTATGATCATGTGCTGTTATTATATTCTTCTAATAATGACAACGCTGTCATTAGGATTTAACTTACACAAAAAATTTCAGCAATGCAAACCAAAACTGATGATTTTTTCAACTATTTTTGTTCGCTCTGTCAACTACTGTGCTGTAGAAAGCACACTATAAGCGTTGAACTGCAGATAAACAAAGGCGTGTTGGTCATTTATTCAACCCGCTAAATCGTTTATAATTAAGCTTTCAGTGATATCCGGCCATTGGATAACTTGCGGTTTGGTCAAAAAAAGCGTATCACTATCACTCGAATGCTCTAAATTTGACCAGCGCTGTCATCTTGGCTTGCTAACGATAATAATCCCGAGCCTGCTAGTCCAGTTTAAAGTGTAACTATTTGTATTCATTTGCAGGGCAAATCGATGAAAGCCACCATCAATGATGTTGCGAAACATGCTGGAGTATCCATTAAAACCGTGTCCCGGGTGATGAATAATGAACCCTCGGTGCGTAAAGATACCTTCGATAAAGTGATGGCAGCGATTGCCGACTTGCAGTATCAACCCAACTCTGCAGCGCGAAACCTGGCCAGTACCCGCTCGTACAGCATTGGCTATATTTACGACAACCCCAATGCCTATTACATCATTGATATGCAAAAAGGCTTGCTGGATAGCTGTAAGAAGCATGGCTATGAGTTGCTGATCCATCCAACCAATGCCAAGTCACCCGGCATTGTTGAAGAAGTCAAAGAGCTGGTCAGTAAGTCTCGTTTAGCGGGCCTGATACTGACGCCACCATTTTCTGAGATGCCGCATATCGCAGCAGCCCTGGAAGAAATGAACGTCGATTTTGTGCGGATCATCTCTGGCTCAACGCCTTCCCCGTCGATCAATAATTGCGTACTGATCGATGACTTTACCGCAGCCTTTAAAATTACCAACCACTTGCTGGAACTTGGTCATACCGATATCGCATTTTTGTGTGGTGATGAAGAGCATAGCTCCAGCGGCGAGCGCCTGGCTGGCTTTAAAGCGGCACTGACCAAACGAGGCTTGCAGGTCAATCCGAAGTTCATTGTACCGGGGCATTACTCGTTTGAGTCAGGGGTCGAAGGGGCGAAAAAGCTAATGGCACTGGCCAAGCGGCCAACGGCTATTTTTGCTTGTAACGATGAGATCGCCGCAGGGGCCTTGTTTAGTGCCCGTCTGATGAATATCCAGATCCCTGAAGAATTATCCATCGCAGGGTTTGAAAACAGTCCATTTTCACGCCAGACCTGGCCGCCTCTAACAACAGCGCACCAGCCAAACAGCACCATTGCCGCCCAGGCTGCTGAGTTATTGTTTAAACACACCAGGCCTAACGCCAACAAGGCGCAAATTCATGCTCAACCGGTGTTTATTCCGGAGCTGGTGGTGCGCGAGTCGACCAGCTCACAGCCCCATCAGAAAAAGTGATCTTGTTGCCTCATCCTTCCTGAGTAGCTGCAAACCGTGTCAGTTGATATAAAAGTGCAGCCCGAGTGCTGCACTTTTTAATTACGGCTTCCACCTGTCGGTCGATAACTCAATCAAAGCTGTAGTAGGTTTCAGCACCAGGGCCAACAGGCAAGCCCAGCACAAAGACATAAACGATAAACAACGTGGTCCAGCCGATAAAGAAAATCATCGAGTACGGCAGCATGGTGGCAATCAGAGTGCCAATCCCTAAGTCTTTCTTATAGCGAGCAGCTACCGCCAGAATCAAGCCAAAGTAGCTCATCATTGGGGTGATCAGGTTGGTTACTGAGTCACCAATCCGATAGGCGGCCTGAATCACTTCGGGCGAATAACCAATGATCATCAGCATCGGTACAAAAATCGGTGCCGTAATCGCCCACTGGGCTGATGCCGAACCGAGCATTAAGTTGACGAAACCACACATGGCGATAAAGAAGAAAAACAACACCGGCCCGGTCAGCCCAATTTCTTGCAGGAAGGTCGCCCCTTTCACCGCAAAAATGGTCCCCAGATTACTCCAGCCGAAAAATGCGACAAACTGGGCAGCAAAGAACACCAGCACAATGTATAACCCCATGGAGCTAATGCTCTTCGACATGGCGTTAATGACATCTTTATCGTTCTTCATGGTGCCGGCTATTTTACCGTAAACAAAGCCCGGGATGGCAAAAGTAATAAAGATAAACACCACGATGCCACGCAGGAATGGAGAGCCTTGCACCTCACCTGTTTCCGGATGACGCAACACCCCGGATTCTGGAATAATGCTCCAGGCCAGCAAAGCTGCCAGCGTCAAAAATGCGATACCAGCCCCTTTAAGCGCCCGCTTTTCTTCAGGTCTTAATGACTCCAGCTTTTGTGCCCCTAAATCAATAGAAGCTTCTGACGGATCGTATTTGCCCAGTTTTGGCTCGACGATTTTTTCTGTCACGATCGCCCCAAGCGCCGCAATAAAGAAGGTGCTGACAATCATAAAGAACCAGTTGGCTTCCGGCCCGACCGTGTAGCTCGGATCTATCAGATGCGCGGCTGCTTCGGTAAAACCAGCCAGCAGTGGGTCTACGGTGCCGATAAATAAGTTGGCACTATAGCCCCCAGAGACACCAGCAAAAGCGGCGGCCAAAC
>JAIUMG010000272.1 GCA_022565655.1 Alkalimonas sp. | reverse complement strand
GTTTGAAGGGTTTACTGAGCGTGCTCATTTATCTGCCGATGCAGACAAAATCGTTGATGAGTTTTTTAATTTGGTGCCTGATCAAACTGAACAGCAGAAATAAGGCTACCGCAACTTTATCTATGCATGAAAATTAATCTAAGCTGAGCTCCTGATTAACTGGGGTTTTAGCTGCGCCTTGCCCGCAAATACAAGCTACGTATTTCAACACTGATCGGGTGTCGTAATACAAAGATCAGTGTCAACCAGAGCGCCGGTACCACGAAAAATAATAAACCGATGATAAACAATAAGCTTTGTTCGGCAATGGTCCATTTGATATCAATGGCAAAAACAAAAGCCCAACACAGCACAGCAATAACCACTGAGGGCAAAATGGAGCGAAAGAAATCCAGTATCCGCAGCTGTAAGTATCTTCTTAGTACCAGACTTGAGACCACCACATCCAGTAACCCTGTCGCAACGAAGGCCCAGGCGATTGCCGTTAGCCCATACGGAAAGCTCTGAATCACCAAAAAAATGAACACAACAAACAATAATAACTCTTTGAAGAACATCACCTTTTCAGCATGGTTCGCAATCAATGCCTGAGGAGATAACAAATGAATGGCACGTAACATGGCCCATAATGTCAGAATGCTCGCTGGCGTTGCCGCTGCCAGCCATTGATCTCCAAACATAATCTGAATCGCTGGCAAGGTCACCACACTGGTGACACTTAGCACAGGTAGGATTAAACCAAGCATCAGGTGGCTCGCAGCTGTATAAGTGTAGGCAAGATCGGCACCATCGTTTTTCTTTCTCGATAAAAAGGGCTGTACCACTGGACGAACACCAGCGTAAATCGAGTCAGTGACAAAGTTAATAAAGCCAAGACCACGCGAGAACATGGCTACCTGAGCTGTGGTGCCCAATTTACCAATAATAACGTCAGGCGCTGTCAGCTGCATATTGCGAAATGTTTTACCTAGCGTGCTGTAAATTCCTAAGCTGGCTATAGGTTTCATGTTTTGAAAGCTTGGCCATACCAGGCTTTGCTGCCTGGTTGCATAGATCCCCAAACTAAAGGTCACGAAAACCGACACAATATGCCCTATCGCCAAAGCGTAATAACTAAAGCCCAGCAAAATAAAGCCGACCGTCACAATCAATTGCAAGCTTGCCGCACTAATCGCAATCTGGCTGATGCGATCAAACCTATATTCGCGACTTAATAAGGCATTAGGAATACTGATAAAAGGAGCAAAGATAAAGCCAGTCGATAGCATAAAAAAGATGATGCCAAGATTTTCCACCTGAAAGAAGTCCGCAACCCAGAATGACGATAGCATCACCAGAGCACCGAGAGACCAGCTAATTAAAATGGTCAAACCATAGGATGCCTTAATTTTATCGACCGTGAGATCCTTTTCCCGTACCAGATAAGTATTGGCCCCAAGAATACGAAAATCGGCCATGATCATCACCAAAGCGCTGGCAATAGCAAAAGTACCGATTTCTTCCGGGGTCAGTAAACGGGCTATGGCAATGGTACTGACCAGTGAAATCAACTTGATCAGGTACTTGCCGGCCGCAGAGTGGAGGATGGCGGTTCGGACTGTTCGCATCAGCGATGAGCCCCTGCATAACACGTTGCAAAGGCAGCACACATTGCTGTGGCTGCAAAGCGCTGCTGAAAATCATCCTGCGCCGCTTGCTGCATTCCGTTGTAACTATTTGGTGTGCGGACAATACCCGTAATGGCTGTTGTCAGTTCAATTGCGGTATTTTGTGGTAACACCCGACCGCTATAGTCATCCTGCACTACCTCAGGATTCCCACCCACATCCGATACGACGCACGGAATACCAAGGCTCATCGCCTCGAGTAGCGTCATGGAGGTGCCCTCGCTTAAGGACGGCAGTAAAAACAGCTCCATCAGCGCCATGTAATCGGTGGCCGGGCTTTGAAAGCCGGCAAAAATCACCCGCTCGTTGATCTTTAGCTGACGGGCCAGTTGTTCCAGGTTTTGACGCTCTGGCCCATTGCCCACTAACAGCAACACCAGCTCGGGGAAGTCTGGCGCCAACAGCGCAAAGGCTTCCAGCAGCATGGTCTGGTTTTTAATCGGGTCCAGCCGTGCCACCGTGCCGATCACCCGCTGTTCGGGCTTGATACCCAACTCTTGGCGGGCTTTGGCCCGGCCTTCTTCGGTGCTAACCAAGGGCTCGATGCCGTTGTAGATTACCTCGATTTTGCCCTCAGGAATAAACTCGTACTCGACCAAAGCCGCTTTGGTGGCTTTGGAAATGGCGGTAATTTTATAGGTCGTCGCCGCCATCAATTTATTCACCAGCCAGGCTTTACGGCGATGGCGGTCCGGGAAAAAACGGCCATGCTCGGTAAAGATAACTTTAGCCTTGGTGCCTAAAGCAGCAAACCAGCCATAGACCCAGGGGGTATACTGATGGCAATGCACGATATCAATGCCGTGGGTTTTAATCAGGCTACGAATGCCTTTGATTAACGCCCAATCAAAGCCGGGCTGGCGCTTAAGCACCTCGATGCCAATACCCTCGCTTTGCAAAACCTGACCAATGGCGCCGACTGTGCCTTCAATGCAGCAAATACGGTGCTCAACAACGCTTTTGTCCATGCCCCTTACCAGTTGATTGATCACCTGCTCGGTACCACCGATGCCCATATCGTAGGTGATATGTAAAACCCGCTTCATCCATTATCCTTTGCTGTCAGCTCGCTATGCTGCGTATTATCCTGCGTCATATAGTGTTGCCACCAGGCCTCAAATACCAGCAGGGTCCAGAGCTCCTGGGTATACCGGTGATCTCCGGCCTGATGCTGCTGCCACAACTGCTGCACCAGCTGTCGGTTGAAAAACTGAGCGAAGCCTGCCTCCCTGGCCTGCAATAACTGATCGCCAATGGGTTTTAGCTCGTGGCAGAGCCACTCAGCCAGCGGCACCGAAAAGCCCATTTTTTTGCGGTACAAAATATCATCCGACAAAATGCCCTGCTGGCTTTGCTTCAGCAGATACTTTTTCTCCCGCCCATGCAGCTTTAACCGTGATGGCACGGTGGCGGCAAATTCAACCATGCGGTAGTCCAGCAGTGGGGCGCGGGCCTCCAGCGAGTTGGCCATGGTCATGCGGTCTACTTTGACCAGAATATCGCCCGGCAGATAGGTTTTAAAATCGGTATAGAGCACCCGTGACAGATGATCGTCGCTGTCGGCCGCATCATAGGCCTGGGTAGTGACTGTGGCTGAATCGTAGCCCTGCAATTCACTGGCAAAAGCAGGCAAAATAAGCCGCTGCCACAAGGCCGGGCTAAAAAAAGCATTGGTTAAAAAGAACCCCTGGCCAGGGCTAAGCGCCATGGTACGTAACAAGGTATTGGCTTTGCGTGCTGGTGTACCTGGTAATTTAGCTGCCAGTTGCGCCAGCGGGCTGGCCAAAGAGCGCATCAAACCCGGCAGTTTTTGCCGCAATTGATGTTCGGTCTGATCCACCAGGTACTTGCTGTAACCGGCAAAATTCTCATCGCCGCCATCCCCTGCCAGCGCTACCGTAACTTTTTTGCGCGCCAGTTCGGCGACAAAATAAGTCGGCACAAAAGACGGATCGGCAAAGGGTTCGTCAAAGTAGCGGCTAATGCGCAGGAAGCTGTCGGTGACATTGGCACGCACGGTAAATTCATGGTGATCGGTGCCAAATTGCTGGGCAATTTGTTTGGCATACTGCACTTCATCATACTTTTTCGAGTCAAAGCCAATGGCGCAGGTGGTCACCGGTTGCTGGCTTTGCTTGGCCATGCTGGCAACCACAGCGCTCGAATCCACGCCGCCGCTTAAAAACGCTCCCAGCGGTACGTCGCTGACCATGCGGATTTTCACCGCATCATCTAAAAGCTCGCGCAGCTGATGCGACAACTCCTCTTCCGAGGCAGCACTGGCGCTGGCAAAGCTCAGATCCCAATAACAGTGCTCGGTAAACTGTCCCTGGTGCCACTCTGCATAATAGCCAGGCTTGAGTTTGCGGGCGTGTTTGAAAATACTTTTTGGGTCCGGCACATACTGGTAGAAAAAATAGTCTTGCAGCGCTTGCGGGTTTAATTCCCGCTTAAAAAAAGGCAGCGGCATCAGCGCTTTTAATTCCGAGCCAAAGGCAAAGTAATCACCGTCCTGATACAGGTATAAAGGCTTTTTGCCCAAACGATCGCGTGCCAAAAACAGTTTTTGCTGCTGCCTGTCCCAAATCGCGATGGCAAACATGCCATTGAGCTGCTGCAAACAGGCCGGGCCATGCAGCATATAGAGCCGCAGCAGCACTTCACTGTCGGTATGACTGACAAAGTGCTCACCTTGCGCTTTCAGCTCTTCTCTTAATGGCGAAATTTATAATTTCCAGCCATTAAGAGA
>JAIUMG010000271.1 GCA_022565655.1 Alkalimonas sp. | reverse complement strand
CTAAGTATCTAGTAGAGTCACTCTCAGTTTCGAAACACAGCGCTGTGTTCTAACCAATAAGTGCTCAACGTCATTCAAATACACCATTAATTCTTGTAAAAAATACTGACAATTTTTACCCATAAGCAAACTAACTGCTTACACCGCACGACGGCGCATCATTAAGCCAAACAATGCGAAAAGCATTAAACCAAGGGTCGCTGGAGCAGGTACTGCCACTCTGGCTTCACCTAAAGTAAAATTAAAAGCACCTAGGATTTCTCCATCAGTCGTAAATATAGAGCCAAACCCAAAACCAAACCCCCCTTCATAGATACCATCAAATGCGAGCGTTCCTGATTGATCAAACAAGTCAAACGTAAGAAACTCAAGTCCAGCCATTAAGTTATCAATATCAAATTGAGCAAAAAAGAAATCATCATCAGACTGCATAAATTGAAACCCAAACAGATCAATTGATAAAAAATCAAACGTCTCGTATGTAGGGGCAGCCCACTCAAATGAGTCCGCCACGTTAATGCTAACAGAGCCAATTTGAGAAAAGGTACCATCAACTTCTTCCAACAAGATATCTTGCGTCAAAATAGGCGAGGCGTGCGCGGAGGGTTGGTTATAAAGCGAAGCAAAGCAAAACAGCATAAAGGTGAATACGAGTTTTTTCATTATTAGATACTCCTGGATTATTGTTATGTAACTTCATGCATAGATATTGCATACCCATGCATGAATAATAAAGGCAGGATGTATGCCAAAAAATGAAACTTTGGAGGAATTAAAGGTAAATAAGTAAATATAAAACAGGAGAAATGAACTGATAAGTTTACACTTGCGACGAAGTGTTGCGAGAAAAAAAAGCCACCGAACCCATTAGCTGGTTCGATGGCTTGATAGTTACATCAGTAATATTCGGTGGTGTCAGGGATAAAAACGTTCGCCATCTTCAGCCATACTGAGCAGCAACTCACAAGGCGTGAAACGGCTGCCAAATTGCTTTTCATAGCCCTGTAGCTTTGAAACCAGACTGGATGCGCCCATGGTATCGATGTAACGGAACGGGCCGCCCAAAAATGGGGGGAAACCGATGCCAAAAATAGCGCCAATATCGCCATCGCGCGCCGATGCAATCACGCCTTCCTCCAGGCAACGTACAGCCTCATTCAGCATTTGCACCGTGGTGCGTTGTACGATTTCATCCTGACTTAATTTGGCCGCAGGCTGGATGCCAAGCAAGCTATAAACCGAGGTATCCACCGGTTTCTTACCTTTACTGTTGCCTTTGTACAGATAAAAGCCCTTGTCAGACTTTTTCCCTTTACGACCATCCGCCAGTAATTTATCGAAGGCCGCTGGTGCCGCAAAACGCTCTCCCAGTTCACCTTGCAAAATAGGGCCAATTTTCGCACCAACATCAATACCTACTTCATCCAACAGCGTGATAGGGCCGACCGGAAAACCAAATTTGACTAAGGCTTTATCCAGTTTTTCAATCGGCTCGCCTTCCAGCAAAATCTGCGCGGCTTCATTCATATACAGCGCAAGAATACGGTTGACATAAAAGCCAGCACCATCTTTCACCACGATGGGCGTTTTGCCTTGTTTGCGGGCAAAAGCAACCGTAGTCGCAATGGTTTCTGCCGAAGTGTCTTTATGCGCAATCACCTCCACCAGTGGCATTTTATCGACTGGCGAAAAGTAATGCAGACCAATCACTTGCTCAGGACGCTTCGCCTTGGCAGCAATCTGACCAATTGGCAACGAGCTGGTGTTACTGGCAAAAATGGTCTGCTCATGGCAATGCTGTTCAATATCAGCCACCATGGTTTGCTTTAGTTCCAGATCTTCAAACACCGCTTCCACCACCATATCCACATCGTGAAAACCAGAATAATCGGTGGTACCGGTCATCAGTGCCATTTGCTTTTGCAACTCAGTAGGTCGCATAAAGCGGCGCTTGACCTTTTTATCCAGCAACTGATAGGCATAGCGTAATGCATTGGCGATGCCCTGATGCTGGATATCTTTGATCCGCACCGGCAACCCTGCCTTGGTGGCGGTCACACTGGCAATACCACCGCCCATCAAGCCGCCACCCAACACCGCTACCTTTTTAATGCTAGCTGGCTTCACATCACCGGCACCACTTTCTTTTTTCATTTCGGTGGTGGCAAAAAATAAACTGCGCAGGGCTTTCGACTCTGGCGTCATGCAAAGCTCACCGAAGGCTTTTGCTTCGGCATCTAAACCTGCTCGCATGCCTTTATCAATACCTGTGCGGATCACATCGAGTATTTTTAATGGTGCCGGATAATTGCCATGAGTTTTTGACAAGGTCTGTTTTTTGGCTTGATCGAAGACTATCCCCCGGCCCGGGCCGGTTTTTTCCAGCAATTTACCGATCAAGTTCAATTTAGGCTCAATGATCGGCTTCTTACCGGCTAATGCTTGTTCGACAGCCGCTTGCAACAAAATACTGTTTGGTACCATCGCCTGGGCTAAACCCGCTTTCAGTGCCTGTTTAGCCCGCAGTTGTTTGCCGGTTAAAATCATATCGAGCGCTTTTTGCAGCCCAACCAGCCGAGGTAACCGTTGAGTACCACCACTGCCAGGCAATAAACCAAGTTGCACTTCTGGCAAGCCCAGCACGGTTTTCGCATCATCGCTGATCACCCGGCTGTGGCAGGCCATCGCCAGTTCCAGGCCACCGCCTAAACAAGGGCCATGAATAGCAGCTACCACAGGAACCGGCAATTGCTCAATCTCAGCAAAGACCTGCTGCCCCAAGCGCGCAATCTCCTCCGCCTCGGCGGCACTTGTGCAGCCATCCAGCATACTGATATCTGCGCCAGCAATAAATGAATCGGCTTTCCCGCTGATCAACACAACCCCTTTTAAAGCACTGTTTTGCTTTAACTCAGCCAGCAAGGAGCGGATCTCTTCGGCAAAGGTGGCTTTCAACACATTCATTCGCTCATCAGCCACATCCATGGTGATCACAGCAACCTGATCATCGCGAATTTGAAGACTAAAGCTCGATATGGCCGTGCTGTTTTGCTCTGCGTTTAATTGCTCTGTATCCGCTGGTGCAGCGCTTTGCTTATCCGTTTTTTGTTCTGTAGTCATTATTCGGTCTCCACAATCATGGCAGCACCCAGGCCACCTGCCGCGCACGCTGTGGTTAAGCCGACACCACCACCGCGACGTTTTAATTCATTCAGCGTTTGCACCAATAAGCGCGTGCCGGTAGCTGCAAATGGGTGGCCGTAGGCCAATGAACCACCGTTCACATTGAACTTCGCCATATCTATCTCACCAATGGCTTTATCCATACCCAGCTTCTCCTGTGCAAACTGGCGGCTGGCAAACATCTTCATATTGGCCAGCGCCTGGGCTGCAAAAGCTTCGTGCATTTCAATCAGCGTCAGATCGTTCAGGTCCATGCCCGCTCGTTGCAAAGCAATGGGAGTTGCATACGAAGGCCCCATCAGCATGTCTTGCCACACATCAATCGCAGCAAATGCATAGCTGCGGATATAACCTAGTGGGGTATAGCCCAGCGCTTTGGCACGGCTTTCAGTCATCAGCAACACTGCTGAGGCTCCGTCGGTTAACGGTGTGCTGTTGGCTGCCGTCACGGTGCCATATTTTCGGTCGAACACAGGTTTTAAGCGAGCATAGGAGGCAAGATCTGACTCCATACGCACATTGTTGTCTTGCTCAAAAAAGCTTTTATGCGGTGGAACATGAGCCGTCATGACCTCGTCGGCCATCAGACCTGATTGCCAGGCTTTGGCTGCCAAACTGTGCGAGCGATGCGCCATCTCATCCTGCGCTTCCCGGCTAATGCCGTGCGTTTTCGCCATTTGCTCCGCCGTCTGTCCCATCGACAGCCCGGTGCTGTACTCTGCAACCGCTGGCGGTACCGGCATTAGGTCTTTTAAGCCCAACCGCTTTAAAATACTGAGTTTCTGGCCAAGCGTCCTAGCTTTATTCATATCCACCAAAGCACGACCTAGCTTTTTACTCACGCCAATGGGCAATACCGAGCTGGAGTCAGCGCCACCGGCCACCCCCACCTCTGCCATGCCAGCCAGCATGGTTTCAGCCACATTAGCGACTGCCTGAAAACTGGTTGCGCAAGCACGGGTGACGCTGTAAGCATCGGTATGAACATTCATTCCTGTCCCCAGTACAATCTCGCGGGCAATATTGGGGGCCTCCGGCATTTGCACCACCTGGCCATACACCACTTGCTCAACCAGTTTGGCATCCAGCTCAGAGCGGATCAGTAATTCATTCACCACCATCTTGCCCATATCCAGGGCAGAAATACCATGAAAGGCCGTGGCCTGCTTGGCAAAAGGAGTTCGCAAACCGCGAACAATGGCGATGCGATCCCCCTGACGGGTTTTAAGATCAATGGACTTGCTCATAAGTATCCTCATTCGTCACGCAACAGGTCAGACCTGACTCAGTGCCTTGATTGTAACCACAGTCGCTGAAAATTAAAACACTTGTTTTAAAAT
>JAIUMG010000270.1 GCA_022565655.1 Alkalimonas sp. | reverse complement strand
CTAAATTATCTTTTTTTGTGTATAAAACAATGTATAACTATCTTTAAACCTGTACTTATCCTTTGGATAAAATTAAATCTAAATCCATCTGTGGATAAAAGCCGTGTTTATCCACCTGTTGGATCCCAGTAGATCGACGCTTGATCACAGGATCCGATCTACGATAAACAACTGATCTTAAATTGATAAAAGAACTTACCCACTGAAATAGCGATCCTTAGTAGTAACAGTAATAAAAGATCTTTAAAAAGATCCTTTTATTAGATCTTAAGAGATCTTTATGGATCCGAGCTGAATTTCTGTTTCGTCAGCAGCACGAATCAGGTTACAATACGTGCCCCTTTTCGCTTGGTAGCACAATGATCGAGGCACAGATGCAATACCAGACAACCTATGATGTGATCGTGATCGGCGGAGGTCATGCTGGCACAGAAGCAGCATTGGCTGCAGCCCGTATGGGCATGCAGACATTATTGCTGACACACAACATGGATACTCTGGGCCAGATGTCATGCAATCCAGCCATAGGGGGTATTGGTAAAGGTCATCTGGTGAAAGAAATTGATGCTTTAGGTGGCAGCATGGCCATGGCTGCGGATCAAGCCGGGATCCAGTTCAGAACACTGAATGCATCCAAAGGCCCAGCTGTACGGGCAACTCGAGCACAAGCTGATCGTTTACTGTACAAAGCTGCCATCCGAACCACCTTAGAAAATCAAGCCAACCTGGTTATTTTTCAGCAAGCCTGTGACGATTTAATTGTTGAACAAGACCAGGTCAAAGGCGTGGTCACCCAGATGGGGCTTCGCTTTATGGCCAAAGCCGTGGTGTTAACGACAGGAACTTTCCTCGGTGGTCAGATCCATATTGGCTTGCAAAATTACAGTGGCGGCAGAGCTGGTGATCCACCATCCATTGCGTTGGCCAGACGTTTGCGTGAATTGCCTTTTAGGGTGGATCGGTTAAAAACCGGTACCCCGCCTCGCATTGATGCCAGAAGTCTTGATTTCTCAGTGATGCAGCCACAACCTGGCGATACCCCCTTGCCGGTATTTTCTTACCTGGGTTCAGTCGCTGATCATCCGCGCCAGATCCCGTGTTACATCACCTACACCAACAGCACCACACACGATATCATTCGAGGTGGCTTGGATCGATCACCGATGTATTCCGGGGTGATTGAAGGCATAGGCCCGCGCTATTGCCCATCGATTGAAGATAAGATCATGCGTTTTGCCGATAAAGATCAGCACCAGATCTTTGTCGAGCCAGAAGGACTAACCACCCATGAAGTCTACCCCAATGGCATCTCAACCAGCTTGCCTTTTGATGTACAACTAGAGCTGGTTCGCTCGATCAAGGGCTTTGAAAACGCCCATATTACCCGGCCCGGTTATGCCATTGAATACGACTTCTTTGACCCACGCGATCTGAAGCAGTCGTTGGAAACCAAATTTATCTCAGGCCTATTCTTTGCTGGCCAAATCAATGGCACCACCGGCTACGAAGAAGCTGGGGCTCAAGGTTTGTTGGCCGGCTTGAATGCAGCTTTGCTGGTGCAAGAAAAAGACGCCTGGACACCAGGGCGTGAGCAGGCTTACCTGGGAGTGCTGGTGGATGATTTAACCACCTTAGGTACCAAAGAACCCTACCGCATGTTTACCAGCCGAGCGGAATACCGGTTGATGCTGCGCGAAGACAATGCTGATGCTCGTTTAACCAGCCAGGGACGCGAACTGGGTTTGGTTTGTGATCAACGCTGGGCTTCGTTCAATCAGAAAATGGAACAAATTGAACAGGAACGGCAACGTTTGCGCAACCAATGGATCCATCCGCAGCATCCGGCCCGTGAAGCCATTAATCGCTTGCTGAAAACACCGCTGAGCCGCGAAGCCAATTTGGAAGAATTGATCCGCCGGCCGGAAATTACCTATGCTGATGTAGTCGCCATCGATGGTTTAGGCGTTGATTCAATGACTCCTTCTGCTGCAGAGCAAGTGGAGATCCAGATTAAATATCAGGGGTACATTGAACGGCAGCAAGATGAAATCGACAAACAAAAGCGTCATGAACAAACCCGGTTGCCAGCTCAGTTTGATTACGGCTCGGTGAAAGGGTTATCCAATGAAGTCATTGCCAAACTGAATGACAGCCAGCCAGAGACCGTTGGCCAGGCATCGCGCATTTCTGGTATCACCCCTGCGGCCATTTCATTGCTGCTGGTGTACCTGAAAAAACAAGGGTTACTGAGGAAAACGGCTTAATGCTGCAAGCAGAATTAAGCCGTTTGCTGGCTAAAACTGAACTGACTTTATCTGCAGCGCAACAACAACAGCTGCTGACTTATGTCGAGTTGTTGCACAAGTGGAATGGCGCCTACAATCTGACCTCGGTGCGTGACCCCAAAGCCATGATCAGCCGGCATCTGCTGGATAGTCTGGTGGTTGCGCCTTACCTGCCTGGTCAGCGGGTGATTGATGTTGGTACCGGCCCAGGGTTACCTGGGGTACCATTGGCGATCTATTACCCGGATAAACAGTTTGTGCTGCTCGATAGTCTGGGTAAACGTATCCGCTTTTTGAACCAAGTGCAGCGCCAGTTAAACCTGAGCAACATTGAACCTGTGCAGTGCCGGGTCGAAGATCATCAGCTTGCCGAAGGCTACGATGCTGTGATCAGCCGTGCTTTTGCCAGTATGAGTGATATGGTGCATTGGTGTCGGCATCTTCCCGCTGCTGAAGGGCGTTTTCTGGCGATGAAAGGTGCAGCTGTGCAAGAAGAAATTGCAGCTTTGCCGGATTTTGTTAGAGTAACGGCTGTACATAGACTGCAAGTACCTGAACAGGATGCTGAACGGCATCTGGTTGAACTGGAAAAAATAACCGCTTAACGCAAGCACAAAAAGGGGTTGGTGTGGGAAAAGTCATCGCGATTGCTAACCAGAAAGGTGGGGTCGGAAAAACCACCACGGCGGTGAATCTGGCTGCTTCCATGGCAGCAACCAAGCGCAAGGTTTTATTGATTGATCTGGATCCTCAGGGCAACGCCACCATGGGCAGTGGTGTCGATAAGTACGAAGTCCCGGCAACAGCCTATGAACTACTGATCGACGAGACCCCGCTTGATCAAGTGGTGGTGAAACAAACCAGTGGTGGTTATCACTTGGTGGCGGCCAACTCGGATGTCACGGCAGCAGAAGTGCGATTGATGGATGTGTTTGCTCGTGAGTTGCGATTGCGTAATGCACTAAAAAGCTGGCGCAACAGTTACGACTTTATTTTTATCGATTGTCCACCATCGTTAAACATGCTGACCGTTAACGCTATGGCCGCGGCCGATTCAGTGCTGGTGCCGATGCAATGCGAGTATTATGCGCTGGAAGGTCTGACTGCGCTAATGGATACCATCCGTCAGTTGGCATCGGTGGTGAATGCGGATTTAAAAATTGAAGGCATCTTGCGGACCATGTACGATCCGCGCAACCGGCTGGCTACTGATGTGTCTGAGCAGCTAAAACAGCACTTTGGCGATAAGGTGTATCGTACCGTGATCCCTCGAAATGTACGTTTGGCTGAAGCGCCAAGCTTTGGCTCGCCAGTGATGTATTACGATAAGAGTTCAACCGGGGCCAAAGCTTATTTAGCGCTGGCTGGTGAATTATTACGACGTGCCGACCATAAGCCAGCCGCTGATGTTTCAGGTACAACTGCAGAATCATAAGGAAACTCGTCGTCATGGTGGTTAAAAAGCGAGGATTAGGGCGCGGTCTGGATGCGCTGTTGACTTCGAGTCAACCTGAAGGAGCCGCATCGGCCAAAACGCCTGAAAGCGAACTGCAAAAACTGGCTATCGAATTCTTACAACCGGGCAAGTATCAGCCTCGAAAAGATATGTCGCAGCAGGCGCTGGAAGATTTGGCGTTGTCGATCCGGGCGCAGGGAGTTATTCAACCCATCGTGGTACGGAAAGTTGCCAGTGACAAGTATGAAATCATCGCTGGTGAACGGCGCTGGCGTGCGGCACAGCTGGCACAGCTCGATCAAGTCCCTTGTATTATTCGCGATGTGCCGGATGAAGCTGCGGTTGCTATTGCACTGATTGAAAATATTCAGCGCGAAGATCTCAATGCCATGGAAGAAGCTGTCGCGCTTGATCGCCTGCTGACCGAGTTCGAGTTAACCCACCAGCAAGTGGCAGATGCGGTTGGTAAATCCAGAACCAGTATTACCAACTTGCTGCGATTAAATTTGCTGAATGCTGATGTGAAAGTACTGCTGGAACATGGCGATATTGATATGGGCCATGCCCGAGCCCTATTAGCCTTAGACGATGAATTGCAATTGGAAGCTGCCCGGCAGGTGGCGGCAAAACAACTGACGGTACGTGAGACGGAAAGTCTGGTACGACGGTTGCAACAACCGCCAGTCGAAAAACAAAATACCCGCAAAGATCCGGATGTTGCAGCGCTGGAACAGCGCTTGAGTGAACATTTAGCTGCCCCGGTGCAGATTGACTACAATCGCAAGGGTAAAGGCAA
>JAIUMG010000269.1 GCA_022565655.1 Alkalimonas sp. | reverse complement strand
GCTGCTGATTGAGAACACCGATCAACGTTCTCAGGATTACTCTAAAATTAAAGATGTGTTTCGGCCAGGTCATGCCGATTATACCTATTGGCATAAGTTTGGCCTGCGCGATTATCGCGGTGGTGGCCGCTCATCTGCGCGGGAAACCGCGGTTCGAGTAGCCGCAGGCGCCATCGCCAAAAAATACCTGAAAGAAAAATTTGGCATGGAAATCCGAGGTTACCTGGCCCAGTTGGGTCCGGTTAAAGCGCAGCAACTGAACTGGGATGAAGTGCACAATAACCCATTTTTCTGCCCGGACCCTGATCAACTGACTGCGCTGGATGATTACATGCGTGCGTTGAAAAAATCCGGTGACTCGGTGGGTGCTCGCGTGAATGTGGTTGCCAGTCGGGTGCCGGTCGGTTGGGGAGAGCCGGTATTTGATCGGCTGGATGCCGATATCGCCCATGCCATGATGAGCATTAATGCGGTGAAAGCGGTTGAGATCGGAGATGGTTTTGAGGTGGTTGAGCAACAAGGCTCGACCCACAGAGACGAACTGGGCCCGGAAGGCTTCAGCGCCAATCATGCTGGTGGTGTGCTGGGCGGTATTAGTAGTGGTCAGGATATTCGCGTCAGTATTGCACTCAAGCCAACCTCCAGTATCAGTATTCCGGGGCAAAGTATTGATGTTCATGGTCAGCCCGTCGATATGCTGACGAAAGGCCGCCATGACCCTTGCGTTGGCATTCGTGCGGTGCCGATTGCGGAAGCAATGCTGGCGATTGTGTTGCTGGATCATTTTTTGCGCCATCGGGCTCAAAATCATGATGTCGTGTGCAGTACGCCGGATATTGCCCGCCAGCAGGACGAATGAAACTCCGTTTGACCCTGAATACAGTGCCAGCTCTAGTGCTGGCCTACTTCGCTTATTTCGGTGTTTTGGGGATCTTCATCCCTTATCTTGGCCTTTTTCTCGATGGCCGGGGGC
This sequence comes from Alkalimonas sp., assembly GCA_022565655.1. Taxonomy (GTDB): domain Bacteria; phylum Pseudomonadota; class Gammaproteobacteria; order Enterobacterales; family Alteromonadaceae; genus Alkalimonas. The sequence continues at coordinate 3,588 of JAIUMG010000269.1, read as the reverse complement.
TGAGCTCTTATGATATTGGGCTGCTGCTGGCGATTGTGACGGCAACTCGTATTGTTGGCCCCAGCATCTGGGCGGCTATTGCGGATCGGCATGGTAAGCCTTCTCAAGTCATGCAATGGGGAGCCGTGCTTGCTACGATAGGCTGGCTCAGCAGCTTCTTTGATCAGGGTTTTCTTGTGCTGGTGCTGGGGTTAAGTTTATTCAGCTTTTTCTGGACGGCCATCTTACCGCAACTTGAAGTCACCACCTTTCACTTTTTAAACGACAATACCGAACGATACAGTCGGATCCGTAGCAGTGGTAGCTTGGGCTATATTGTCTTGGTGATGGTAGGGGGTTTATTACTGCAGCAGTTTGGTACGGAAAGCCTGCCCTTTGGAGCGGCGGCTTTGATGGGCGTGTTGATCCTCAGCTTATTTTTATTGCCCAAGGCAGAGGTGCGTTCTGAATCGTCTGAGCCTGTGCAGGGCTATTGGGTATTGCTGCGAAAACCGGTGTTTTTATGTTTTATGGGAGCCGCATTTATCCTGCAAATGAGCTTTGCTCCTTTTTACGGCTTTTTTACCCTGTATGCCAGAGACCTTGGCTATAGCGGTATAGGAACGGGCTTGTTGATCAGTCTGGCGGTACTGGCCGAAATCATTGCTTTTTTCTGGATGGGCTGGTTGCTGAAAAATCGCAGTTATCGCCTGGTGCTAAGCTGCTGTTATGCCTTGACCATGGTACGTTGGTTGTTGCTGGCTTTTTTGGCGCACTCACCGCTTTGGTTGATCATCAGCATGCTGATGCATGCCGCGAGTTTTGCCATTGCACATAGTTGCGCCATGCAGTTCATTCAGCATTACTTTCCAGCCAAGCAGCGTGGCAAAGGCCAGGCATTTTACGCCGGGCTGGTGTTTGGTGGCGGTGGAGCAGTAGGGGCTTATTTTGCCGGTATTTTATGGCAAGACGGTGCCGGAGCAAGCCAAACCTTTCTGGTAGCAGCTGCTCTGGCGGCTATTGCTGCCTTGCTGGTGCTTTGCTTGCCTGCTCAGGTGCATCGGTTGCGCTCAGAATGAACGACCGACGGACAGCACAAAGGCATCATCGCCCCACCGATCTTTCAAGGTGGTGGTGTGCAGGCCGGCGCTGATGATAAAGCCTGCCAGGTCGGTACTAAGGATAGCTTCTGCGTGGTAATAATTGGATTTACCCTCCCAGTCGTAACTGTTTTTATCGGTCGAGTGAGAACGATCGATCCCCAGCTGTAGCGTCCAACCAGGACTGAGTTGAAAGCTCCGGGCCAGTTTAATGACATAATGCCCGCCGCCAAACCCAAAGTAATCATCACTGTACCAAAAAGAGAGTTCGAATGGGTTTCTGTTCAGGATTAGATAAACCTCGCGGAAGTTTAAATCTGAACTGTGGCTTCTACCGTGATAGGTATACTGCGACAGGCCAATGTCCATACCAAAGTGGTTAAACTGGTGGTAGTAACCAAGGTATCCATCAAATTCAACTTTGGTGCCTTCGCCAAAATCGACGTTAGAGCCCCACAAGCCAGCGTAAAACCCATTGCCTGCTTCCCAGAGTAAACCTGGCTGCACGGCAGCCTTTTTATCGGTTTGGCTAACACCATTAAACAGGTAGTTATTGGTGACGGTTAGATCGAAGCTCCAGTTGGCAAGTGCTGATAAAGGACTACAGCAGACAAGAGCAGTGGCTAGAATTTTTTTCATATCAACACCTTTTTTAATCAACACTTAAATTGACCGAGCTTTTCATCCATTGCCTGAGTGATTTGTTCGATCGTTTTGCTGACTTCGTTATTGTTTTGAGCCAGCTGTTCAAGATCACGGGTTGCATCACCAATCGCTGAAATGTTGCGGTTTATTTCATCACTCACTTGGTTCTGCTCTTCAGCCGCCGTGGCAACCTGGAAGGAATTGTCAGCAATAGTCGACATGTCCTGAGTGGCGGCAGACAACTTATCATAAGCAACCACAGCCTCACTCAGTGTCTGTTCTATACCCGCGGTGTTTTTGCCAATTTGCTCAACAGCACTGCCAACCTGACTTTGTAAGTTGGTAATCAATTGTTTAATTTGATCCGTTGAGTTGTGCGTGCGAGCCGCTAAAGTACGGACTTCATCGGCAACCACCGCAAAACCTCTGCCTTGATCGCCTGCTCGAGCTGCTTCGATAGCGGCGTTTAGGGCTAACAGGTTCGTTTGCTCGGCAATCGCTTGGATGACTTCAATGATTTGATTGATTTCCTGACTGCTGCCGGCAACCTCTTCAATCTGTGATTTACTTTGTTCGACATCAGCGGCCACTTTTTTGAATTCATCGAGTGTGGTTTGGAATAAAGAGTTTGCTTCATTTAGCGCCTTGATGGCACTTTGCGACCCCTCCGCGGTCCCACTGGCCAGTTGCGCAACCTCATTGGCTGTCGCTGTCATTTGCTGCATAGCCGATACTACATTTTCGATCTCGGCAACCTGAAGTTGCGTCGATTGATTGGTTTGTTGGCTGGAGTCGACCAGTGTATGGGTCTGTTGGTGCAATTGTTCTGAGAACTGCTTAAGCGCCAGGATCATCTGCGCTAATTTCGCGGTAAACGCATTAAAACCGGACGCCATGTCTTGTAGCTCTTGGTGGCTACTGCTTTCCAGTTGACGGGTTAAGTCGCCTTCGGCACCAGCCAATTCCTGCATCAGTTGACTCATATTGACGATGGGGCGGGTTGAGCGTTTAAGCCAGAACGCCATGATAGTGACAAAAAACAGCAATAAAACCACACCAAGTATCAGCATTCGTAAGGTCGTGGCGTTTGCATCTGCCGTTAACTGTTCAGATAGCTCATGGGCAGTCGCCAGAGCGACTGTTTCGGGCACTGAAATAACGGTATACCAGGTGCTTCCCGAGGCTTCTATGGTCATCGGGTGGATCAACACAAAACGCTCCTGATGTATAAAAAAACCAGAGCCTCTTTGCTGCAATGCCATAGCCAGTGGTTCGTCAACATGCTGCAGTGGCATCCCTAGTTGCTCGGGGAAGCGGTTGGAGGCCACCAGAAAATGTTGTTCGCTCAGCAAGTAGACATCGGCCTGGCCTTCGTAGATGTCAGCAGCCTGAGCCAATAAAGATTGCTGCAAGACTGGTAGGTTAATATCAACCCCTGCAACGCCTCTGAATTGGTTATTCACCACAACAGGGTAGACCAAAGACGTTAGCAGAACTTCGTAACCTGGCCTGATTTCATAATTATAAGGCTCCATCAGACATGGCTGTAAGGTGTCTTTACTACAGAGATACCACTCCGACTCACGAATACCAAACTCATTCAAGTTATCTAAATACTTCACCGCCGAATCATCGGTGCGAATGAACTCTATGTCATTGTCAGAAGCAACCCAATAAACATCCAGGGTTCCCTGATCTGAGCTATGTAAAGCGCCTTCGCTTTGGTATTGGCTGTCCTGGCCGTCATACCCATCGGTATCATATTGGTTGTAAATAGAGGATACGGCGGGGTTCACTTCCAATAAATGGCGGGTCATTTGCATGACTTGATCACGGCTATAGGGTTGATTCCCTGACCCTATGG
>JAIUMG010000268.1 GCA_022565655.1 Alkalimonas sp. | reverse complement strand
GCCAGCTGACCAATTGCAGCCATTTTCTCTGATTGCATAAGCTGGCTGCTGGTGTCGCGCATGAAATTAATAACCCTATTGGCTATGTATCATCCAATTTACAGACTTTGTCGGAGTACTGTCATCAATTAATCCGTCTGGTCGATCAATTGACCGAACTTATCCCTGCAGAGCAACTGCAACCTTTGTTAAATGAGCATGACTTTAACTTCGTGCGTGATGATTTCAATACCCTGGCAGAAGAGTCTGATGAGGGGGTACAGCGAGTGATTGAAATTATTCATGCGTTGAAAGACTTTTCCCACAGTGGTGATGAAGTCTTTGTCAAAGCGAATATTCATCATGGCATCCAAACGACCTTAAGCATTGTTAATAATGAAATTAAATACAAAGCCGAAGTGGTACAGGATTTAGCAGAGTTGCCGGACATTGAGTGCATTCCATCTCAGCTGAATCAAGTGGTGATGAACTTACTGGTGAATGCTTGCCACGCGATCGAAACGAGCGGGACCATTACCATTCGTACCCGGCTCAAAGAGCAGTGGGTGATGCTGGAAGTCATCGATGATGGCAAAGGGATAAATCCAGAGCATTTGGATAGGATCTTTGAGCCCTTTTTTACCACCAAACCGGTTGGCAAAGGCACAGGGCTGGGGCTCGCCTTATCGCATAGCATCGTTAATACTCACCAGGGGCGAATCGAAGTAGAAAGCGAACCTGGGAAAGGCAGCTGCTTTCGTGTTTGGCTGCCAATACAACAAGCCAGGATCAATTCGGATTAATTCGTTGTTGTTCTGCGGTTAAATACTCCAGCAAGCGCTCTTTTGGCATCGGCGCGGCATACCAATAGCCTTGGATCAGGTGGCAGTCTTGTTGTTTCAGGTAACTCAGCTGGTACTCGGTTTCCACCCCCTCGGCAATGCAGGGCAGGGCCATATTCTGTGCCAGTGCAATGATGGTGTTGAGGATGGCATTCTGACTTCCAGGCTTAACATCGCTGACAAAACTACGATCAATTTTTATTAAATCGATGGGGAAGTCTTTTAGGTAAGTTAGCGACGAGTAGCCAGTACCGAAGTCATCCAGATACAACTGGATGCCCATTTTTTTGAATTGCTTCATGGTCTGGATGGCGCGGGCTCGATTACGCATTAATGCGGTTTCAGTAATTTCGAGGCGTAAATAATTGGGGTCTAGAGCTTCTTGCTCGATGAGCGTCGCCAGCCGTTGGGGGAGTTGCTCAGAGCTGAGCTGACTGGCAGATAGATTCACCGACAAATACAGCGGGTAACCTTGCTGGTGTAAGCGCTGTAAGTCGTGCAAGGCACGCTGCATCGAACTCCAGGTGAGCTCACCAATCAAATCCAACTCTTCGGCCATCGGAATAAATTGGTCAGGTGGCACCATCTTGCCTTGGTTATTCCAACGCAATAACAGTTCAATACCAAGGGTGTGACCACTCAGGCTGTCGACAATCGGCTGATAATAGTTTTGCAATTGTTGCTGCTGAATAGCTTGCTTCAATTGATGTTCCAACTGCATTTTATGGCGGGTATGCTCAGGCATGTAGCTTTTAAACACCGCAAAATCCAGTTCGCCATGGCGCTTGGCATAGGCCATGGCGATATCGGCATACTTTAGTACATCGTAACTGATGCTGCCGTGTTCCGGGTAGCAGGCAATGCCAACTGAGCAGCTGATGCTCACCAGCTGCTGATCAACCATCACCGGTTGACCAATGAGTGCCTGCAGAGTCTTCACTTTATGCTCTATCGTCAGGGCATCGGCTTTGGACAGCAAAAAGACAAACTCATCGCTGCCCAAATGAGCCAGCATATCGCCAGCATGCACTTGGCTTTGCAGCCGGGCAGCAATGGCTTTCAGTAAGGTATTTCCATGCTCATGGCCCATGGAATCATTGATGTGTTTAAAGCGATCCAAGTCGATGAACAACAGACTGAATGCTGCATCCGGCTGGGTGCTGATTTGCTCATCCAGCTGCTGCAGTAAGTAGGTGCGATTCGGCAATTGAGTCAGGCTATCGTAGTGGATCAACTGATCCAGCTCCTGTTCTGTCAGCTTCTGCGCGGTGATATTGGTGTATATTCCAGAAACCTGAGTCGCTTTACCATCTTGCAATTGAGTCACTTTGCCAATGTCTTTATACCAATGCCATTTTCCCGCCTGATCCTGAACCCGGTAGGTTTGCTGAAAGTGATCATTTAAACCAGTACAAAGCTCCTTCCAGCTGTGAAGATAGTCGGCCTGGTCATCAGGATGGATCTGCTTAAGATAGTGATCAAATCGCTGCATTTCAGTGGTTGAGCCAGTCATCTGCAGGACACGTTGTGGCTGCCATAGCTCATTGTTGTCGGCTCGCCAGCTCCAGACATCGCTATCAGCGATATCAAGCGCCAATTGCAGCCGTTGTTGAGACTGCTGCAGCTCTCTGTTTTGTTGTACCAGCATTTGTTTTTGCTGGTAGCGCCACACCAACCAGACAATCAGCAGACTAATTGCCAAAGCTGTATACAGCAGTTTTGCCATTGGGCTGCTCCAGGGAGCATGCTCGACCTGAAAGCTTAATGTCGCTGTTGGGCTGTATTGCTCGCTCACCGGATCAAAAGCACGGACCGTTAACTGGTAGTGCCCTGCTAAGAGTTGAGGTAGCAATAAATACGACTCGCGGCTGGTGAACTCAGGAATATGACTTGGTCCGTCGAGTTGGAAGTAATAGCGGGTAGCCCGTTGTTGCAGATAACTGAAGGTCGATATATGCACTTGCAGGCCGTAATCATCATGCTGCAAGCTGAGTTGATGATCTGTGGTTGGCTGCAACATATCCGGCAAATGACGTGATAACAAAGAAATATGAGAAAACTTAACCTCTGGGGTCGATACGGTTGTTTCATGAAATGACTCAGGATGCAGCAAGCTAACGCCTTTTAACGAACCAAAAGCCAAACGTCCGTCGCGGAGCTTGGTGCTGCTCATGCCATTGAACTCGTTATAGGCCAACCCCTGCTGGCTGGTAAACTGTCGGAAACTACCTACTTTGGGGTTGAAGCGCCATAAGCCAGAATGGCTGCTCATCCACAGGTAGCCATAGTCATCTTGATGCATCTGATACAAGGTAGTGGTAGGAAGAGCCTGGTGGCCAAAGAGTTGTTGTTTGGTTTGATAGGTGCTGCTATCCAGCTCTACAAGCCCCAGCCCCTGAAACAGCACCCACAGGCTGTTGCCCAGCAATTGTACTCCTTCGATATAGGCACTACTTTGCCGGTAACCTCTGGGGAGTTGATACAAGGCCTCAAGGTGTTGACGCTCAGGGGAATAGGCCCATAAGGTAAAGTTATCGTACAGCAGCAGCTGCGACTCATCACTTGGGTGTATGCCGACCCAGTGACTGGCGTAATCTTGTACCAGCTGTTCATTCAAGACCGGCAGAGGGCTAACTTCAAGCTGAGGAGATACTTGGTAAAAACCGACTTCGTTATGCAGGTACAGGTTGTCGCTACCGTCCAGTATCATACTGTATGGGGTATGCGATAGCAGCTGCTGACTGGCGTGCGGCAGGTTTGTTATGCGTTGCCTGCTGTGGCGGCTGAACAACTGAATATCTTCTGCACTCATCAGCCATAACAAATCATTAGACAGTGCAGCCATTCCGTAGATGGACGATGTCGATGCAACGGCTTTTTCATCAGGGTTTAACAAGAACCAATCGGTGGTTTTCTCGGTTAAATCATAGCGATTTAAACCATTTTGACTGCCGATCCATAGGGCTTCTTCATCGGCAACCAGACTGTAAATAAAAGGGTGGCTCAGTGGCGTTGCAGAGGCTGTATTTTCAATGTTGGTAAAGTGATGAGCCGATGGCTGCCAATAATAAGCACCATCACCACGGGTGGCGAGCCAGAAGTTGCCATGTTCATCCTGAACAAAATCGAGAACACTATTATCAAAAAATGGCTGTTGTGTTCGGCTGGGTTGAAATAGCACCGTGGCCGTCTGCGATACGGTATCGAGCTCAAGCAATCCTTTATTGGTGCCAAGTAACAGGCTATGCATGGAATCAGGAGCAGCACGGATGCGCCAAATATTTTCATCTTGCAACAGCGCCGTGGCGTCGACCATAATTTTTGTTGCATCTTGTGGCGGTTGCGTTAAATCGCTGCGTTTAATGGCATACAGCCCTTCAACGGTGCCGACATAAAGGTAGTCTGCGTCCAGATGCAAGGATTTGCTGTACTGTTGATCGCTGTTTGGCTCGGTTACATAGTGCAGCTGCCAGCTTTGTTGTTGCTCGGTATCGTGCAGCCACAGCCCTTGGCTGGTTGCAATCAACAGGTAGTGATCCATATCGAGGATGGTATTAATGAAGTGCTGGTGAATGTTGCTGGTATCCAGCTGAAATAGTTGTTTTAACGCATCATCCTGACGCAAGTAGACGCCAGCCGAGTCGGCATAAAAGATGGACTGGTTGCTGGCGACATGGATTAAATAGATCAGATCATCAAAGATATCATCCAGCTCAGCTGCGGGCCGATGCAGTTGCGTCATCTGCTGAGT
>JAIUMG010000267.1 GCA_022565655.1 Alkalimonas sp. | reverse complement strand
GCGACATTGTTTTCGTAGTAATGCAACGGTTTTTCGGTTGACTCACCGACGGCTTTTAAACCAGCAAAGTGAACGACAGCGGCAATATCGTGAGCGGCAAACAAGTCCCGCAGACCTTGTTTATCTCGAATATCCAGCTCCAGACTTAGCAGGTTGCCCTCGGCTAATTGTTGCACCCGGCGAAGTGACTCAGGGGTACTGTTACTGAAGTTATCGATGCTTATCACCTGATAACCTGCCTGTAATAGGGCCAGTGCAGTGTGGCTACCAATGTAGCCAGCACCACCTGTTAATAATATTGCGCTCATGGATAGTCCTTAAGGGAGAACTTTTTTAAAGGGTTTGACGGTTGACGACTTATAAACACCGGCCGCCAGATAGGGGTCGTCATCGGCCCAACGCTGCGCCTCTTCCAAGGATTCAAACTCGGCAACGACCAGGGAGCCGGTAAAACCAGCCGGGCCGGGATCGCTACTGTCAACTGCGGGCAGTGGGCCAGCCAGCTGAAGGCGGCCTTGTTGCTGTAACGTATGTAAACGAGCCAGGTGAGCTGGGCGAGTTTTCAAACGCTGCTCAAGGCTGTCGGCTACATCCTCTGAATAAATCATATAAAGCATAGTCAGTCCTTTTTAGAGATCCTGTGTCTATTAAAGCATGAAAAGGTGTGGGCTTGTTACCCTTTGCTCTTTGTCACTCGCGCTTCAGTTAGAATAACTATACGTCGTGACTCGTTTCGCGATTCAAAACGACGCCAGAATGAACAAAATATAATCAGTAGAGGTTAGCAAGCCCTTGCTTTAACGTATCGAACCATTGAAATGCTAGGATTTCGAAGTTGCCCCTGTTAGCATGATGAAAAAAAGATACACCCAAGTAATTTCAAGCTGCAGGTTTCAGCAATATTCTCTTGTGATTACTTAGCAATACAATTCTAACAATAAAAGTCAGGGAGTCCCAACCAAAATGAAACGCGAACTCTTTAGTTCTAAATTAGGCTTTATTCTGGCAGCGGCAGGTTCTGCTGTTGGTATCGGTAACCTGGTTGCCTTTCCGGTGATGGCCAGTCAGAACGGTGGTGCTGCATTTTTAATTATGTACGCCTTTTTTGTGTTTTTTATCTGTTTACCGGTGATGTTAGCCGAGATGAGTTTAGGCCGTCATACCCGTAAAAGCCCTTATGGTGCCTACAGCGAAATAGGCCAGCATAAGTTCTGGAATGGGGTCGGTTGGCTGGCGGTGATCACGCCATTTATGATCGGGGTGTTCTATTTGGTCATTACCGTATGGATTTTTGGCTATTTAGCCAAAGCGATGATGGGGCAATTAGAGACTCTGGCTCAGGATGGCGCTTTTGGAGTCTTTATCAATAGTAATGAGCTCTACATCTACATGGCGGTAGTGATTGGCCTGACCTTTTTGATCCTGCAGGGTGGGGTTCGTCAGGGAATTGAGCGAGCGGCCTCCTATCTGATGCCTGCATTATTCGTTATGCTGATCCTGTTGGTGGGATATGTCATGACGTTGGATAACTCCATGTTAGGTGTGACCTTCTTCTTAATCCCGGATTTTAGCAAAATAAATGTTCAGGTACTGACGGACTCACTGGCACAAGCCTTTTTCTCATTATCTCTGGCGATGGGCATACTGATCACCTACGGCTCGTACATTCAGAAAAATAACGACATCGTTGGTGCCGGTAAGATGGTGGCCGGTCTCTCGTTATTGGTGGCTTGTTGTGCTGGTTTATTGATCCTGCCCGCGGTGTTTGCTTTTGACCCAGCCACCGATCCTGCTGAGTTAACCGACTCAAGCATTGGTATGATCTTTATGTTCCTGCCTAAAATCTTCTTAGCGTTACAACAGGATATCGGTTTCTTTGGAGCTTCGTTTGTTGCTTCATTCTTTTTCTTATTGGTATTTTTTGCTGCCATGACGTCGCTGATTTCAATTATAGAGGTCCCGGTTGCCAGCCTGATGGACTCCAAAGGTATCTCACGGCGTAAGTCTTTGATGGTGTTAGGCGCGCTCATGGTACTGTTATCGATATTTTCTGCCTTGTCTTTTGGCCGGGTCGAGTGGTTAAGCAGCTTTATCAGTTATGGGGGCGCTGATAAGTCTTTCTTTGATGTGATTATGGATGTGTTCTACTACAGCATTTTACCACTCAATGGGCTGTTGCTATGCTTGTTTGTGATTTATCGCTGGAAGAAAGCAAACCTCAATGCTGAGATGGTACAAGGCAATGAAAGCTTTGAAGGAAGCCTGATCCAGAAGTACATTGACTTCTCTCTCGGTACCTTTATTCCAGCCATTTTGGCCATCATTTTCTTGTTGAATGTCGCCGGGCGGTTTTTTGGCATTGACGTGTTCTGATTGGCTCAGTTAGTAGCGCCTGCCTTGCTAGCGCAATACGACCTATCTGTTTTAGGATGGGTCACACCATCTATAAAAAAAGGTGCCTGTTCAGGCACCTTTTTTATTCGCTCAACTTTCTAAGCAATCAGTCGGTTATTCTGAGTCGGTTTTACTCATCGGCGCTGATGATGCCTGGCGGGCAAAGCGCGAACCGGCTTGACGCTCAGAGCTTTGAACCGCTGGACGTTGTTCTGCTGGCATCGCACCTGGCAGTTCGGCTGACGTCTCATCACTGACCTTAGTTGGCTTGGTCATTTGTGACACCACCATCTGCTGGTAGCGATTGGGTGCAGCCGCTGCTGGTTTGCTTTCCTGCTTTGCTGCAGCCGGTGCCTGATCTGTATTTGGCTTGGCTTTCGCGACAGCTTCAGCTTGCTTTGCATCTTGCGTTGGCTCAGCAGCTGTTTGGGCCGGTTTCGCTTCAGGCGAACTGGTTGCTTCAGGAGCTGCTTTGGGGCTATCCGCTTTGGGTGTTGCTGGCGCTTGTTCAGCGACTGGCTCAGCATCACTCGGCTTTGCCGCAACAGCGTCTGACTCGACTGCTTTTTCGGTGGCTTCTGCGGCATCGGCTTTGGCTTTGGCCTTGCTTCTGGCTGGCGCACGCTTGCGTGGCTTTGCAGTTGCCTTTTTAGCCGGAGCATCTTCGCTTGCAGCTGGTTCCGCTGTGGGTGACGCTTCGGTATCAACTGAAGCTTGTTCAGCGCTGTCCTTGGCTTTGGCTTTCTTGGCCGGCTCTGCTGATTTCTTCGGCTTCGCTGTGGCAGTGCTATCCGTTGATTCAGCGATCGGCAAGTCAAGCTGTTGCTCTTTGGGTTCAGCGGAAGCTTGTTCAGTCTCTGCTTTGTCGGTTAAGGTTGTCTCCCCATCAGCGGCTTCAGTTGCATCGGCATCGGTTTGATCTTTTTTCCGCTTCTGCCCAGCTGCGCGCAGGTGACGCGGTGAGCGACGCGTGCGTTTACGCTGATCGGTACCTTCTTTCTCAGTTTCTGCAGAACTATCTTCAGATGAAGCTGTTACCGTCACATCTTCCGAAGTTACCTGAGTTTCAGCGTCAGTTGCCTTGCTGCTAGCGGACTCATTGGCTGGCGGCGAATCGGCACTGTTTTCCTGTTGATCCGTTTTAGCAGGTTGAGCTACCTCAGGCGCTTGCACCGCGGCCGTTGGGGTTTTAACGTCGGTAGTATCTGCTGTGGTTTGTTCAGGCTTCAGCGCTGTCGTTGCACTGTTATCGGCAGGCTTAGCATCAGCTGCTGATACCACGTCTGTTTGTGCTTTTTCCAGGCGAACTGATTTCTGCAAGGAACGGCGTTGACGTCGCTCTTTACGCTGCTGTACTGGCTTGTCATCACTGCTGCTTTTGGCTACTTGCTTAGTATCCGCTTTCGCTTCAGGCTTTGCATCCTGCTTCTTAGCGGTATCAGCTGATTTAGCTTGCGGCTTCGCTGCTTGTTTCGATGGTGCCGTCTCAGTTGCCGGGTTGGCTGCATTCTGATCGCGATTCTGATTGCGGTTGCGGCCATCCTGACCACCACGGCGGCGATTGTTGTTGCGACCACGACGGTTATTGTCCTGATTCTGACCCGCAGGGCGGCGATTTTGCTCCGAGCGTTGTTGCTTGGGTTTTTCTGCTTTTTCAGGCGCTTTTTCTTCGCTTGGGCTAAACAGCTTGCTAACCCAAGTGGTCAGTTGCTGCCATAAACCGGCTTCGCTGCTTTTGCTGGCTGTCTGTTTTGCCGCTGGTGCAGAACTGGCCGCCTCAGGCGCTTTATCAGCAATGCTGATAGCCGCCAGAGCTGGCTTTTCCCGGGTATTTTCCTGCGTCAACGGCTGGTATAGATCTTTACTCAGATCGGGCGCTTTCACCATCTGGAAGCTGCTTTCATCCAGCTCTTCATCAATGCGTACGCGAGTGACTTCAAAGTGGGGGGTTTCCATGTACTCGTTCGGGATGATGAATACATCAATGCCCTGACGTTTTTCAATGCGACGAACTGCATCCCGCTTTTCATTCATCAGGTAGGTTGCAACCGAGATAGGCACCTGAGCCTGAATTTGGCTGGTATTTTCTTTGATCGCTTCTTCTTCAATCAAGCGCAAAATAGACAATGCAGACGACTCAGTACTACGGATGGTGCCTCGGCCATGACAGCGTGGACACAAATGGCCAGCAGACTCACCCAGCGAAGGACGCAAGCGTTGGCGAGACATTTCCAATAGACCAAAGCGAGAAATACGACCAATCTGGACGCGGGCTCT
>JAIUMG010000266.1 GCA_022565655.1 Alkalimonas sp. | reverse complement strand
GTGCCGGCACCAGCCACCATGTTGCTACTGTTGGCTGGGTTAGTCGGGCTTCGGATGCGGCGTTCGAATACTTAACGTGATCTGATAACATGTAGCCAAAAGGGTGTCCAACGGACACCCTTTTTGTTTGCTTTATTGGCGATAGCGTTGCTGGAAACGCTGATGCAATTGCTTATGGCGGTTATCCAAATCAACCTCGCGCCCATCAATCCACATCATTTCAACCTGATGGCCAAGATAATCAAAGATATCTCCGTCCGATACGACTAAACTGGCACTCTTGCCTACCTCAATCGAACCAAGCCGGTCGGCGACTCCCGCAATCTTAGCTGCATCCAAAGTCAGTGCCAACAGCGCATCCTGCCTGGATAAGCCGTAACGAGTTACATGACCGGTGGCAAACACCAGATTACGGGTATCCCAGAAACCATCCAGCGATAAGGCAAGGCGGACTCCTGCTTCACGTAAAATCCCAGGTGCCATAAAGGCTTGATCATAGGCTTCATCTGCCCGGGTCGGTAAGCCAAAGGGAGCCGTATAGATCACAGCCACATCCGCAGCAGCCAACTCATCCGCCATGCGCCAGCTATCTCGCCCTCCGACAATCACCAGTTTAGCCTGGTATTTTTCGGCTAGTAGCATGGCTTGACGGATCTGCCTTGGATCATCGGCATGAACAAACAAGGGCAACTCACCAGCAAAGAATGGCAACATGCTATGCCAACGTGAGTCTTTGCCGCGATTTTTCCCCGCTTGCTCCGCCAGAAAATAAGCCTGAGCCTGGGAAAAGTACTGCTGCAGTTGTTCCAGCTGCTGCTGTTGCTGCTCACGTTGCTTGTCAGGGCTTTGCTGGCTTCGCCAGCCACTACGAATGCTCATCGAGGGCCAATTGATATGCAAGCCCACATCCGACTGCACCAGTGCATCCTGCCAGTTCCACGCATCAAGTTGCATCAGTGCCGAGCGCCCGCTAATCATCGAGCCTGCCGGATAAATCAAACTATGGCTGAACCCATTGCTACGAATGGTAGGGATCACGACAGAATCGGCATTAAATGCGACCTGTACCTGCAGATCCGGGTTGGTCTCGGTAATTTCCCGATCATCCCGGGTTGCTCGTACCGCGCTGACTTCAATCAACCCTAACTGATTGATCAATGCAATCAAACCGGGATAAAGGTGCTTGCCAGTCAGATCGACCTGCTTGGTATCAGCCGGCAGATCCAGCTGATGTCCTATCGCCGCTATGGTACCATCCACCAATAAGACATCCTGGATCTCAGCCTCCCCCACCGCAGTATGAACCCTTGCATTCTGCAGCAAAACAGGCTGGCTTTGTGCAGCTCCTGGCACTGGGTTAACGGCTAAGGCAAGTTGATTCATTCCGCTAAAAACAACAATCAACATCAGACACTTGAGTACTGTAGTCACACGATTAACGATCATCATTAGTGCTGCTCCTGTTGTTGATGTCCATGAGTATGCGAATGTGAATGGCCATGCTGGTGACCAAAGCGTATCTGCAACCAGTCGGCATGATCATCACAATGCCATACCGGATCATCATCTTGATACACTCCGGTACTGCCTTGTCGCGCTGATTCACCAGCCGTTAATATCTTCTGGATCAGCTGCTGTCGCTCTTGCTGCAGTTGTTGCCGTTGTTGCAAATCTGCCTCGCGGTCAAAATACTTGGCTCCTTCGATCCAGGTTTGCTGAACCTGGCTGTAGACCGAAAGTGGATGGCCATCCCACAAGACAAAGTCAGCCTGTTTGCCTGCCTCAATTGAGCCAACTTTGTCGTCTATTTTTAATTGAATAGCAGGGTTAATTGTGACCATTTTCAAAGCTTCATGCTCATCCATGTCGCAATACATCACCGACTTAGCCGCTTCCTGGTTCAAACGGCGTAATAAGCCAGGATCATCAGAGTTCACACTGACATTCAGCCCTTGCTCATGCATTAAACAAGCATTACTGGGGATCGCATCGTTAACTTCCATCTTAAAACCCCACCAATCGGCGAAGGTGGATACACTGGCACCATGCGCTTTCATTTCAGGTGCGACTTTGTAACCTTCCAGAATATGGGTGAAAGTATTGATACGAAAGCCCATGTCATCGGCCAATGCCATCAGCATCAGAATTTCCGAAGCCACATACGAATGGGTATGGATGTGGCGCTGATCATTCAGTATTTCTACCAGCGTTTCTAACTGGAAGTCCTTGCGGGGAGGCGCCACCCGATTGCGCTCGCGACGGGATAATCTCTGATAGGCTTGCCATTGTTGCTGGTACTCTTTGGCAGCCTGGAACTGATCGCGAATAAAGGTCTCAACGCCAATACGGGTTTGCGGATAGCGGCTGGTAAATTGTTCTCCCCAATTGGATTGTTTAACGTTTTCCCCCAAAGCAAACTTAATGCTTGGCGGCGCATCACGGAACTTCATGCCATTGGCATCCTGACCCCAGCGCAAACTAAGAATTTGCGCCTGACCACCGATAGGATTCGCACTGCCATGCAGTAGCTGTACCGTAGTCACCCCGCCGGCTAACCCACGGTAGATATTGATATCATCCGGGTTAACTACATCACCCAGCCGTACTTCCGCAGTATTGGCATGAGACCCTTCATTGACGCCTTGCTCAGTCGCAATGTGAGAGTGCTCATCGATAATACCAGGCGTCAAATGCTGCCCGGTTGCATCAATCACCTGATGCCCCCTGGGGGTTGATAGGTTCTGGCCTACCTGGCGAATGCGGCCATCTCTTATAATGACATCCGTTTGATCCAGCACACCCGCCTCTGTTGCAGACCAGACCGTGGCATTTTTAATATGCAGGTTTTGCTGTCGTGGTAGCTCACTCACTCCAAACGCACGATTTGGGTAGGTCAGGCGTGACAACATGGTCGCGCTCGCAGAGTCCTCATCAGCGACTGAGTCAGTTGGCTTGGCTTCGGAAGGTTGACGCTGGCTTTGCAACACCATGCTGTGACCAGCCGCATCGACCCATCGCCCTTCCAATTGCTGATCCCGAAGGACGCCACTGAATTGCAGAACGGCGGTTTGGCCCGTCAACTCTTGTAACGGCAGACTAAATTGCAACTGCTTGCCAACACTATGCAGATGCTCCAGTTGAACCCTTGTGTCTGCCAGGATAACTTCGCCTTTCAGCTTGGGAGCAACACCGCTGATAACTAGTTCAGCATCCTGCTCAGCAAGCCGAATCGCATAACGGCCAGAAAAATCAGTTGGATTGATCGGGCTATGCTGCTGCGGTTGGCCACGCAGCCAGGTCGCCACGATCTCTCCGTCAGCAAATAAATCACCATGACTCACCACTAAATCGGCCTGGTAGCCAGGGGCAACTTTGCCCAATCGGTCTGAAAAACCAAGCATCCCCGCTGGCACGGTCGTTAAAGCAGCCAAAGCTTGTTGCTCCGTTAAGCCAGCACGTACCGCTTTACGCAGGTTGGGCCAGAACTCAGATTTTTTATCCAATCCATGGCTGGTAAAAGCAAAAGGAATGCCGGCCTGAGCCACTGCTGCCGGATTCGCAGGAGCCCGCTCCCAGTGGCGTAAATCGGCCAGGCTGACATCCAATTGGGCATCCACCAGCTGCACATCAGGCGCGGCTGGAAAGTTAAGCGGTAATATCAATGGACGATTACTGGCTTTTACCTGCTCAAGACGGGCGTACTCAAAGCCAGAACCTAACAAAACAGCATCATCAATATCGAACTCAGCCAGCAATTGATGGGCTCGCAATAATGAGCGTTCATTGGTGGTTTCAAACAACACGCCTTGCTCAGACAAACGACCTAATGCTGCCAGAGCCGCATTAAATTCAATCGGTTCATTATGAAAGCGAACATCGGCTTTGCCATAAGCCGATGCATACCAATGAGCATCCGATAAGGTTTGACGAATAAGTGCCATGCTACCCATCAATGATGATGGATAGCTTTGCGTTGAGCTGCCTTTACTGAACGACATAAAATGGCGGCCATCGGCCCGCAGGATGACATCATTTGGCAAGGATTGCTGCAAAGAGGCCACCAAGGCTGCCCCGCGAAAAATGCCATCGTGACGAGCCGACTGCACCACAGTAAAGCCTTGCTCAGTCAGGCTTTTTGCCATGCTTTCATCGGGTTTAAAATCATCCACCCAGCGCCGCTCGGCATGAATGGCAGCATTACTGGCATTGCCACCTTTGCGCTCATGACTATATTGTGGTGGCTGACCAAAACGAAAACCGCTGCCTTCTTTGGCTTGCTCAACGCCATACTGTGTATAAGGATCAATAAAACCGGCATACACATGGTATCCAGTCAGATCATGCTGTTGATAGCCTGCGGGCACAGAGCCACCACTGCGAACCGACTCAATCACACCGTCTTTGATTAAGATGGTTGCCTGGCTCAATTGTTGCCCAGGTTCCGTCGTCACAGTGGCATTGGTCAGCGCCAGCAAATTTGGTGTTTTGTCTCGAATGCCAAGCTGAGGGGTCGTTTGATCTGCATAAAGGGCCGGTGCTGCTATCGTGGCAGATAGCACGCCCATACAGATGATGTGTTTGTTCATGATAGTTTCCTGCGTGATTGTCGATCAATTGATGGCAAAACTAAGCTGCCCCAACTCTTGCTCCGCTAATGGCATACTGAAATAGTATCCC
>JAIUMG010000265.1 GCA_022565655.1 Alkalimonas sp. | reverse complement strand
GCCCTTGCAGTTGCCAGTTCACTTCACTTTGCAATTGCTCAAAAATAGCGAAGTTGCCGTCGAGCTTAAATTGTTGCAGCAGCGGCAGCTGCTGCACATCCAAGGTAAAGCGGGTGGCGGCATTGATAATGTCATGCTGGGCGGTGATATCCTGAATGCTAAGCTCAGCGGTACCGCCTCCAATCAATAGGCTTACGTTGGCATTTTTCACCCAAAAATTCGGATAGGGCTGCTGCTTTAATGGCAGAATGCGGCCCGGTAACTCCATCGGTTCGGGTTGCTCCTCCAAGCGCGAGCCTTCGGGTAAATAGGGGGCGGCCATTTGATACAGGGTGTAAAGTTGCTGCAACCGCTCGGCCCAGAGATCGCCTAATAACAGTTGACTGATCCCTGCCAGGCCACCATCTGACAGATTGGCGTAAGATTGCAATTGTTGCCAGTCTGCCTGGGTGGCATTGCGAAAATCTGTAGCAGCTGTTTGCAGGTTGTCGCGGCTTTGTTGCAGTTGCTGTTTGACCAGCTCAAGCTGTTGCTGATCTTTTCTTAACTCATCTTTAAGGCGTCTTAATTGCTCGGTTTTAGCGGCAAGGTCAGCCGCATCACGGATATCGCCATCCGTCAGCGCTTTAATCTGTTGCTCCAGCTCACGCAGACGATCCCGGCTGGGGAGCTGATCGCGTAGCTGGCGTACTTGCTGCTGTTCTTCTTGAGCCAGTTGCTTCAGCTGTTCGCCTTTGGCAACCGCCGTTAAGTTTGCTCGTGCCAGCAACTCATCGGCATCGGGCAGTTCTACCGCAAAAAAGCTGGCTAAATCGAACTCACTATCAGTTGGCTCTGCCAACTCGCCCCGATACACTTTACCTGGTCGTTGCCGTTCACTGCCATAAGCCAGTTGTTCTACCGACAGGTCACTGATGACATAATAACCGAGTAGCGCTGGCCATAGCTCCAGCTCCGCATTGGCCCGGCTAAAGCTGACCACATTGTACTCGGGCTGCTTCGCATCGGTGACCTGTAGATCATGAATGGTCAGTGACAATGGGAATAAGCCGATGGATACCTTGTCAATATTCACTTCCGCCCCGGCCGATTTTTCCAGGCCATAGACCAGGCCTATTCGAGTCGCCGTGCCGGCAAATACATACACCAATAAAAAGACCGCTGCCAACAGACAGAGAAAAATCAACCAACCAGATTTACGGATCATGTCAGCACTCCTTTATTGCATGCGTTGATAGACTTGTGCCAACTTACTGGCTTTTACCAGCTGCACAATTTTCCATTTGCTCAGATGCGGCATCAGCACATGGCGATACTTTTGTACCAGACGTGTGCTCAGCCAGGCGATGGGAAAAAGAATCACCAGGCTTAGCAGAAAACTGCCCAGGGTTAAGCTATGGTGCAGGTGCAGTAGTTGCAGGGTTTCACTATGGCTGAGCAGGCTGAGCAACCAATCTTGTTGGCCCAAGCTCCAGCCTAATTGCTCCAGACTATCGGCCAGTAACCACAATAAGGCTTTACTAAAGGCCCAGACCAATAAGAAGCTCGACAGGTTGATGGTAAATAAGCAGACCACCAGCAAAATAAACAGGGTCAGCAGACCAAAAGGCAAAATGCCAGCAATGACACCTAAAGCGACAGCCCAGCCAATTTGCCAGGGCGATGCTTCCGAATTAAGCACTTTAAGAATGCGCGCTAAAATGGTTAGCATGGTTCTTTCCTTAAACAACTAACAATTAGATTTTAAGCTTATCATAAAACCAGAAAATCACCGTTTAATACAGTGACAATCTGATGATAGTTAAGGTTTTTCATTTTATAAAAGCCAGGCATAACTGAATTTCAGGAAGGCGCTGCGCTGATCACGTTTAAGCTCGTTGTGCTTATCGTCAGCACTGGCGTTATCGCCATAGCCAATAAAAAACACCGTTTGTGGGTTCAGCTGGTACGAATACAGCAACTGGCTGGTCAAATTACGCTGCCGTCCGGACAACATCGACTGCCAACTATCCTCATAGTTCGACAGATTCCGATCGACTTGGGTATAGATCAGTGCCAATCGCATAAAGCTGCGGTTATTAAACTGCCAGGTCAGCCTGAGGTCGGTCAGATCGGCAGTAAAGACCTGAGCCGCTTGATAGCGCATATCCGTATGGGTATGACGCCAGCGAATGTCCAGATGCTGATTGGCTGAGTATCTGACATTGGCGATGATCCGTTGTTGATCAGATAGCCGTTCATTGGTTAGATCCAGCACTTCGGCTTCTTGCCAGTACAGGTACATGGATAAATCGCGGCGAGGTCGTATCTCACCAAAAAAATGCAAACCCTGCTCATTATAGCGCTCGGTGTTGCCTGCAATGGTCAGTAGGCTCTGGTCTTGTCGGTTGCCTACACGCTGGCGGAGGAAGCTACCCAGCTCCAGAGTACTGTTCATTTGGCCTGAGAGCACAGCATAGCTTTCAATTTCTTTCGACAAAAATTCGCCTGCCGCATTTTCGGTCATGAACACATGGTTGAGTAACCGAAAACGATGAAAGCGCTGTGGATTGTTGAAAAACCAGGTGTAATCTCCGCCGATGGCCAGCTCTTGCCAATCGGTTTCTGGCATAAAGCCAAGATCGGCGCGGAAATCCTCATTCCGATGCTGATAGCGAACATAGGCATGCCAGTTACGTTGTTGGTGCAGGTAATTAAGCCGATAACCCTGACCTCGCAAAGGTTTATCGGCTTGAACCCGTAAGGCGGCTTCATGGCTGAGTTGCGCAGCCAATAGTTCTGGGTACTCAGTCTCGGTTGCCACCCATTGCACGGTAAGCGTGTCGTGTGGGCTGATACGCCAGTTGCTATCTGCCGAGACCACGGTATTGCGGTAGTCGCTGGCACTGCGTTGGGTCAGTAACGAACCAAAAGTCAGATCGGCATTGGCTGCATAGCTGTAGCTAAGGGCATGGTTCTGGCTGGAGCCTGGCAACTGGGTGACACGAGAGCCTAAATTGCCGGGGATCAATAGCGTGGTTTGTTGGTCATCGGTACTAAAGATTCCAAAGGTGTGTTGAGCCAACCGGCCAGTGAATTTAGCGCCGGCATTCGGCTCGGCGATATTACGGGTATGCACTAGGTTCCACGGAGTGGCAAAGTAGTCAGCATTTTCAGTGAAGAAGGGCCGTTTTTCGGCAAAAAACAGCGTAAAAGGGTTGTTGATGCTAAGCTCAGCCGTATCAGCTTCCACTTGGGAGAAATCCGGGTTCAGCGTGGCATTCAACGTCATATCTGGCGTAATGCCCCATTTCACGTCCAGACTGACATCGGTATTGTTTTCGCTCCGCCAGTCTTCATTTGGCGCTGGAGCCCGTCGTTGCTCAATACCGGTGACCAGCGCCGGGGCAACCACTAAAGAGCGGCTGTGCTCAGCCGTGGCAAAGCCGGTGACAGGCGTCATCTGACACACCATGCAGCGATTACTGCGTTTAATCGGGGCGCTAGAAATACGCAGTTGTTGATCTCGCGGTAAAAAGCGCACCAACTCAAAGGCCATGCTTTTGGGACCCTCGGTGGTGGGTATATTGAGGATATGCAGCGGGATCGCCATTTCAACGCGATAGCCCTGCTCGGTAATGCGGCCAAAGGCTTCCCAGTGACCATCCCAGGCGGAAGACTCGCGGCCTGTTACCGCATTTTCGATGGAGTCGGCCTGACTGCCCAATGGGTTACTGAAGAACTGATAGGCAAGTTGCTGATTGCCATAGGTATCGAGTTTTAAACCGATGACATCATCGCCCCAAATCTGATCGCGGTTACGGTAAGCGGCCCGGATCTGCTCTGGGTTGGGGTCATGGGCTTCAAAAGCGACATACAGGGTTTTGCCATCTTCAAACAGGTAGCCCATGGTGTACACATCCGCTTCACCTTCATCGATCGGCGCAGTCAGATAGCGGATTGGCACCTGCATGGCCTGTTGCCACTGCGGTTCATCCATTCTGCCATCAAGCACGATCTCTGGCCCATCACTGATCAAAGGAATATGCAGCATAGGGTTTGATTCTGCTTGGCTACAAGGTGTTAGCAGCAGACTAAGAGTGAGCGCTGATGTTAAAAAGCAGAGGGATTTCAAAGGGCTTTAATCCAGTAGGGCATAAAATGGCGCTACTGTACCTGAGTGGTTGGTTGATGCCAACCGTTCGAGACGATTGTCAGACCATTCGCATCTATTGCGCGGTAAAAAGTGGCTGCAGGTGTTTTCTGCAGCCACTGGTTGCCATGTTCGGTTTATCAGCCAGCATAGCTTGCTATCAAAGCACTCCCAGCGCAATAAAGCCGAAGAATGCCAGAATGGCAGCGATGAGTGCATAGGGGAACTGTGTCAGCGCATGACTCATCAGATCACAGCCCGAACCCTGAGCGGCCAGCACGGTGGAATCGCTGTAGAAACAGGCCTGGCTGCCGAAGGAGCTGGCCGAGAGCAGGGCACCAATGACCAGTGGGATATTCGCATCCACTGCCAATGCAATTGGCATCACGATCGGAATTGACACCGCAAAAATACCCCAGGATGAGCCGGTCGCAAAAGCCAGAAGTGCCATGGCGATAAATACCAATGCAGGCAGCATCTGGGCATTCATATAGGGCGCCAGATTGTCGATGACATAAAGTGGCAAGCCAAGTTGATCGCAGACATCTTTAAAGGTAAAAGCAGCAATTACGGTACAGATCG
>JAIUMG010000264.1 GCA_022565655.1 Alkalimonas sp. | reverse complement strand
TGGCATCGGGTTCACCCAGCTGGGTTTTCACCACCCGGACACCGCAGGCATTGCCGGCCGGGTCTACCTCAATACCCATTGGTTGCAGGTTAAATTGAAAATCAACACCTTCTTCTTTAGCATTTTGCACTTCTTTGCGTGAACCTGGCATATTGGCTTCATCGCGCCGGTAAGCACAAATCACCTGATGGGCGCCCTGACGAATGGAGGTACGAACACAGTCCATCGCGGTATCACCGCCGCCCAGCACCACCACGCGTTTGCCTTCCATGCTGACGTAGGCATGCTCCGTTTGCCAGCCCATTAGATGATTGGTGTTGCCAATCAAAAATGGCAGCGCTTCATACACGCCGGGGGCATCTTCATGCTCCAGGCCACCCTTCATCGGCGTGTAGGTACCAAGCCCCAAAAACACCGCATCGTACTCTTCCACCAACTGGTCGAATTGGATGTCGTCGCCAATGCTGGTGTTCAGCCGAAACTCAATGCCCATGTCGCTAAAGATCTGTCGGCGCAGTTGCATCACTTCTTTTTCCAGCTTAAAAGCGGGAATGCCGAAGGTAAGCAGGCCGCCGATTTCTGGATTACGGTCAAACACCACAGGTGTGACACCGTTACGGATCAACACATCGGCGCAGGCGAGGCCAGCGGGGCCGGCACCGATCACGGCAACGCGCCGGTCAGTTTTAACCACAGCCGATAAATCCGGCCGCCAACCCATTTCAAAGGCTTTATCGGTGATGTATTTTTCAATGCTGCCAATGGTGACAGCACCAAACCCCTCATCCAGCGTACAGGCGCCTTCACACAGCCGGTCTTGCGGACAAACCCGGCCACAGACTTCGGGTAGGCTGTTGGTTTTGTGCGATAACTCGGCGGCTTCAATGATTTTGCCGTCATTGGCCAGTTCCAACCACTGCGGAATGTAGTTATGCACCGGGCATTTCCATTCGCAATAAGGGTTACCGCAATCCAGGCAACGATCGGCCTGGCCGGCGACCTGGGTATCGGTCATCGGTTGATAGATTTCGACAAACTCAATGGTGCGTTCATGCATTGAGCGTTTTGGCGGGTCGACCCGTTCCACATCAATAAACTGATATACATTCTGTGCCATAACCGCCTCCTTACATCGCTTGCACACGGAGCTCGTCAGACGAGCGGGCCCGGTGCCCTAGCAGAGTGTGAACATCGCTGGTTTTCGGTTTGACCAGACGGAATTTAGGTAAATACTGTTTGAAGTTTGACAGGATCTTGTGGGCTACCTCGCTGCCGGTTTGCTCATAATGCTGGTGCAACAGGCTACGAAGATGCTCTTGTAGGATCGGCATCTCGATATCCAGACACTCGACCAGCTCAGGGTTAACCCGCAGCTCCAGGTCCTCTTGCTCATCCAGTAAATAGGCAAAGCCACCGGTCATACCGGCACCAAAGTTGACGCCGGTATCACCCAGCACCATCACTACACCGCCAGTCATGTACTCACAGCAGTTGTCGCCAGTGCCTTCAACGACCGCAATAGCGCCAGAGTTACGCACGGCAAAGCGCTCACCGGCTTTACCGGCGGCAAACAAGCGGCCACCCGTAGCACCATACAAACAGGTATTGCCAATAATGGTGGCGCCTTCTTTGGCATAGGCTACGCCTTTGGGTGGGAACACTGCGATCTGGCCACCTGTCATGCCTTTGCCAACATAGTCATTGGCATCGCCCTGCAACGACAAAAACAAGCCACCGGCATTCCAGACACCAAAGCTTTGGCCAGCGGTGCCGGTTAAGTGCACATGCACCGGCTCAACCGCCATGCCCTGATTGCCATGGTGACGGGCAATAAAACCGGATAGGGTGGCGCCTACAGAGCGATCGGTATTGCGAATGGGTAAACGAACCCGGCCACCGGCTTTGCGTTTGACGGCATCACCCAGTAACTCAACCAACTGCAGATTTAAGTCGCCTTTATCGAAAGGTGTGTTGCCCTCCACACAGTACAAGGGTTTATCAGATTGCACGCCGCTGGATTCTAAAATTTCAGACAGATCCAACCGGCTTTGTTTTTGCGTTTGCGGTTCAACCAATTCCAGCAAGTCGGTGCGACCAATTAAGTCTTCCAGTTTTTCTACACCTAGTTCAGCTAATAAGGTACGCACCTCTTCGGCCAGAAACTTGAAGTAGTTCACCACCATCTCTGGCAAGCCGTTGAAATGATTTTTCCGCAGCGTGGCATCCTGAGTCGCCACGCCGGTAGCGCAGTTGTTCAGATGACAAATGCGCAGGAACTTACAGCCAAGAGCAACCATGGGGCCAGTGCCAAAACCAAAACTTTCAGCGCCCAGAATAGCGGCTTTCACTACATCCAAGCCAGTTTTCAAGCCTCCATCGACCTGTAAGCGTACTTTATGGCGCAAACCATTATCGACCAGCGCCTGGTGTACTTCGGCCAAGCCCAGTTCCCAGGGGCTGCCAGCGTATTTAACCGAAGTCAGCGGGCTGGCACCGGTACCGCCATCATAGCCTGAAACCGTAATTAAGTCGGCATAGGCTTTAGCCACACCAGTGGCTATGGTGCCAATACCTGGTTCTGATACTAACTTGACGGACACCAGCGCCTTGGGGTTCACCTGCTTTAAATCGAAAATTAGCTGAGCTAAATCTTCAATTGAGTAAATATCATGGTGCGGTGGTGGTGAAATCAATGTGACGCCGGGCACCGAATAACGCAAATGGGCAATTTCGGCGGTGACTTTCTCACCAGGCAGCTGACCACCTTCGCCAGGTTTTGCGCCCTGAGCTACTTTGATTTGCAGTACTTCAGCATTGATCAGGTAGTGTGGCGTGACGCCAAAACGACCAGAGGCAATTTGCTTGATTTTGGAGTTTTTCTCGGTACCAAAACGACGCGGATCTTCACCGCCTTCACCAGAGTTTGAGCGGCCGCCTAAGCGGTTCATGGCAATAGCCAGCGCCTCATGAGCTTCCGGGCTTAGGGCGCCAATCGACATGGCGGCGCTATCAAAGCGCGGATAGAGCTCGGTATCTGGAGCAACCTGCTCCAAAGACAAAGGCTTGGCGACTTTTTTCAGCGTTAGTAAGTCGCGAATATGGGCCACAGGGCGTTGATTAACCAGGGCACTAAAGCGCAAATAATCACTGTATTGCCCGCTGCGTACCGCCTGCTGCAGCGTTTGTACCACATCGGGGTTGTAGGCATGGTACTCGCCATCATGCACATATTTCAGCAGGCCACCATGGTTCAGTGGCTTGCGTTTTAGCCAGGCAATATTGGCCAGTTGCTGCACATCTTGTTGCACATCGCTGAAATTTGCGCCGCCAATACGAGACTCAATATCACTGAAACAAAGCTGCATAATATCCTGGCCCAGGCCGATGATTTCGAACAGGTTTGAACAGCGGTAACTGGCGATGGTCGATATGCCCATTTTGGACATGATTTTGTACAGGCCTTTGTTAATGCCTTTGCGATAATTCAGCACCGCCTGACGGGCGCTTAAACTCAGGACGCCTTTTTCAACCAATTGCTCAACGGTTTCATAGGCCATAAAGGGGTAGACACCAGTGGCTCCGAGGCCGACTAACACCGCAAAATGGTGCGGATCGCGAGCCGTTGCCGTTTCTACAATGATATTGGAGTCACAGCGAAGCTGCGCCTTCACCAGCGCCCGTTGCACGGCACCAACCGCTAAAGCGGCCGGAATAGGCAACTTTCCTTGCTCAATATCGCGATCGGATAAGATCACCAGCACGACTTTTTCATCGCGTACCGCGTTGATGACATCAGTACAGAGCTGCTGTATGGCCTGCTGCAAGTTATGTTGCTCGGGGGCAAAGTTCAGCGAAAACTGCCGGTGGCGATAGAACTCATCATCAGCGGCTTTCAGCTGTTTTAGATCCGAGTACATCATCACGGGGGACTCAAACTGGATCCGTCGGGCATAGCCAGCCGTTTCACTAAAGACGTTGTGCTCGCGGCCAATGCTGGTTGCCAGCGACATCACATGGTTTTCGCGCAGTGGATCAATCGGCGGATTGGTTACCTGAGCAAATTGCTGGCGGAAATAGTCAAACAAATTGCGTGGTTTTTGTGACAACACCGCCATTGGTGTATCGTCACCCATGGAGCCGACAGCTTCCTGGCCATCTTTAGCCAGCACCGTCATCACCTGAGCGATTTCTTCATAGCTGTAATTAAACAGCTTATGGAAAATTTGCATGGTGTCGTCGTCAAACACCCGCTTACCGATCAGATCGATTTCGTATTTTTCATACGGGATCAAGCGCTGGACGTTTTCATCCAACCAGGCTCGGTACGGATGGCGCTGCTTTAAATCTTCATCAATATCGCAAGAACGCCACACTTTGCCGGTGTAGGTATCTACTGCCAGCATTTCACCGGGGCCAACCCGGCCTTTTTCCTGCACTTCATCCGGGCTGTAATCCCAGATACCGACTTCCGAAGCCAGGGTAAGTACCTGATCTTTGGTAATGACAAAGCGGGCAGGGCGTAAACCGTTGCGATCGAGGTTACAGGCCACGTGGCGACCATTGGTCATCACGATACCGGCTGGGCCATCCCAGGGTTCCATATGCATGGAGTTAAACTCATAAAAGGCTTTTAAGTCATCATCCATCACCCGGTTGCCTTGCCAGGCTGGTGGGACCAGCAAGCGCATAGCCCGAAATAAATCCATACCACCGGCCAAGAATAACTCCAGCATGTT
>JAIUMG010000263.1 GCA_022565655.1 Alkalimonas sp. | reverse complement strand
GGCAGCGGGTTTTGATCCCGCCATGCCCAGGTTCGAATCCTGGCACCCCTGCCATCTTCCTGGTCCAACTTATACTCAAAACACACTGTCACCGTACCATCCTGCTGCAACCATGGTATCAACCTGTGGCATAGCGGGTCAGCCATTGTTTGAGCGCAGCTGATTGAGCTGCAGTACGCAATCCAACCTTCCTTGCTAAACGCAGCAGTGGCCAACGACTGCCAAAGCCCTGATAAAGCGCATCCATACCAGTCATCATCAGCCAGTTCTGCGGCTGACGTTCCCGCTGATAGCGCTGCAGTAATGCTGTTGGTTGGCTTAAGCCATCCTGACCGTTCTGCAATAATAACTCGGTTAAACAAGCGACATCAGCAAAACCCAAATTCACACCCTGCCCGGCCATTGGATGAATGGCATGCGCCGCATCGCCCGCCAGTACAACGCGCCCCTGGGTATACTGCAAAGCATGCTGGCGAGCCAATGGAAACCACACCGCCTTTTCTACTTTGCAGCCCCCCAGCTGAGCTGGAAATTCGCGGCTAATCGCGGCGGTCAACTCCGCAGAGGGCAACGCAGCGAGCTGTTTGACCCGCTCAACCTTGTCGTACCAGACCAATGAAGCTTGCTGGCCTGATAATGGCAAGAAGGCGCGAGGACCTTGTTCAGTAAATTGCTGCCAGGTGACATCCTGTTGCGCTTGCTCCGTATGGACATGCGCAACCAGACAGCCCTGCGCATAGCGCCAGCCTCGAGTACCAATACCAGCCATCTGCCGCAACTGAGAATGCGCACCATCGGCTGCAATAACTAAACGGCTGTGCAATTGCTGGCCATTATCCAGCAACAAGCTAGCTTGCTGCTCGTCTTGCTGCAGCTGCACCACTTTCGCCGGACAATACAACGTCAGCTGCTCAGGAAACTGCTGCCAGATCGCCAGTTGCAGCAAGCGGTTCTCTACAATGTGCCCAAGATGCGACTGACCAATACTCTCTGAAGAAAACTCAACCACATCAGTTGGCTGTTCAAAGGCTTGCAGTCGCCGATATGGACAGAGCCGCATCTGGCTTAACGCCTGCCAGGCTCCAGAGCGCTCGAGCCAACTCTGGCTGCGCTGACTGATGGCCGACACCCGTAAGTCTACCGGTTGCTCTGGCTGGTAAGGGACCGGCTCGGCAGCCTCTACCAGGGCAACCTGCCAACCTTGCTGTGCCAGCACGGCGGCAATACTGGCACCTACCATTCCACCACCAACGACCGTCAGATCATACATACCCTTTCCCCCACACGCGTCATCATTTTTAAACCATCTCATTCTACGCTAAAATAATGATTCTGTACTGGCTAGCATGCAGCAAAAAGTAGCTCCCCAGGCGTGAAAAACTATTGACGGCTGTTGAAAAATACGGCATTTTGCGCGCCCCTGCTCCATTCGGTACAGGTAGACACGGCCAGACTGACTTAAGCATGCTGGCTGATCAGAACACGCTCTGCTGGAGAGTTTTAATGCGAAATGTAACTGTTGCCGCTACCCAAATGATTGGCGGCTGGAATGTTGATGAAAACATCGCCCGAGGTGAAGCTTTGGTTCGTCAGGCGGCGGCACAAGGCGCACAAATCATCTTGTTGCAAGAGCTGTTCGAGCGCAATTATTTTTGCCAAAAGCAAAAAGAGCAGTACCTCGACTTTGCCACAAGCGTGCAGGAAAATCCGGCCATTCGCCATTTTACTGCCATCGCCAAAGAGCTGGCTGTTGTTTTGCCTATTAGCTTCTATGAAAAAGCTGGTCACTGCTTTTACAACAGTGTGGCAATCATCGATGCTGATGGCAGCTTGCTGGGCGTGTACCGCAAAAGCCATATTCCGGATGGTCCCGGCTATTCAGAAAAGTTTTACTTCACCCCGGGTGACAGTGGCTTTAAAGTCTGGCAAACCCGTTATGCCAAAATCGGCGTGGGTATTTGCTGGGATCAATGGTTCCCGGAATGCGCTCGTAGCATGGCCTTGATGGGAGCTGAGTTGTTGTTTTACCCAACCGCCATTGGCAGCGAGCCGCATGATGCCAGTGTCAATTCGCGTGATCACTGGCAACGGACGCAACAAGGTCATGCTGCCGCCAATCTGACACCGCTGATCGCATCGAATCGCATTGGCAGGGAAGTCGAAGATGACTTTGCTATCACCTTCTATGGCAGCTCTTTTATTGCCGATGAGTACGGTGCCAAAGTACAGGAAGCGGATGAGCAAAGCGAAGCTGTGTTGGTGCATACCTTTGATTTGGATCAGGTCAGCCAGAACCGGCGGGGCTGGGGCGTATTTCGTGATCGCCGCATCGATCTGTATCAACCTCTGCTTACCAAAGATGGTAGCACACCACAAGGTGGCCACTAACTTGGCCCGCACGCTGCACAGTACCCCACGGCAGGATGGTTTTTACATGCCTGCCGAGTGGCACCAGCACCGTCAGACCTGGATGATCTGGCCCGAGCGCACCGACAACTGGCGCATGGGTGCCAAACCTGCTCAGGCAGCATTTACGCAAGTGATTCAAGCCATTGCTCGCTTTGAACCGATCACTGTAGGGGTATCGGCCACTCAATACACCAATGCATTGGCTCAACTGCACACCAACGCTGAGCTGGCCGAACGGATCCGGGTGATTGAGTTATCCAGCAATGATGCCTGGTGCCGTGATACTGGCCCCAGCTTTGTCATCAACCAGCAAGGCGATGTCCGTGGAGTCGACTGGACCTTTAATGCCTGGGGTGGCTTAAATGGCGGCTTGTATTTCCCCTGGCATCTGGATGATCAGGTCGCCAGTAAAATCCTCAGTGTTGAACAACAGCTGCGTTACCGTACTGAAGGGTTTGTGCTGGAGGGTGGTGCCATTCATGTCGATGGCGAAGGCACGGTTCTCACCACAGAAGAGTGTTTACTAAACCCCAATCGCAACCCACACTTAAACCGTGATCAGGTCGAGCAGATGCTGCACGACTACCTTGGCACCAGCAAAGTGATTTGGCTGGAACAAGGCATCTATCTGGATGAAACCGATGGGCATATCGATAATATGGCTTGTTTTGTTCGCCCCGGCGAAGTCGCGCTGGCTTGGACCGATGACGAACAGGATCCGCAGTATGCGCGCTCCAAAGCTGCGCTGGAACGGCTAGAGCAAAGCACCGATGCCAAAGGCCGCCGGTTGAAAGTGCATAAGTTGCCTCTACCCACGCCGATTATTGCTCAGCCGGAAGAGTACGCCACGGTCGACTCGGTGTTGCACACCATCCCTCGCGAGGCCAATGCCCGGCTGGCGGGTTCCTACATCAACTTTTACCTGTGCAATGGCGGCGTTATCATGCCAACCTTTGATGATGCCAATGACCAAGCAGCCGCAGAGATCCTGCAGTCTCTATTCCCTGAACGTACCGTGGTGATGGTACCTGGGCGGGAGATTTTGCTCGGTGGCGGTAATATTCATTGCATTACCCAGCAACAACCAGCCTGACTAGCTAGCCCCCATTGCGGTAGCCCTGTGCATAGTGCTACCCAATAACTGTGCTTGATAAGTAAGCCTGACTAAACCCTCTACACTGGTTGATAACCGTTAGACTTCATGTAGACTCAAATGAACATGCAATAATGGCTTGGAATGCAAAATGAACGGAGTTATTTATAACGCACTCGCCTTGAGCTTAGCGCTGCTTGGTTTGATTGGGTGCGCCGCATCCACAACGACGGTGCAAAGCAAGATAACACCCGAAGGTTATCGTGCAATTCAGCCGGCTTTTTTCGACATTCCAATCAATAAGCAATTATTCCCAGCTGAGGACGCCTATCAGATGCCCTCACCTGATGAACTTTTTTGGTTACCTGAGCACGTACAAACAGAGTTTTTGCGTTTTTATCATGATGAAGCACGGCAGCATGAAGCTCCCGATCGCCGCCTTTTATCCTTCATTGAACGCCGATATGGCGATTTTAATTACTTTGGTAAAACGTTAAAAGCCGCGGAGACCTTACAGGGAGAAGCTGGAAATTGTATGTCACTGGCCGTGTTAACAACTGCCTACGCCAATCTGATTGATGTCAGGTTGTCTTACCAAATGGTCTATTCAGCCCCAGTCTATGAACTGGTTGATGATACCTTATTTGTATCAAGCCATGTTCGTACCAGAGTCTCCTCTCCGACACAGATCGACCAAGCCAGTGGTCAATATAGCTTTTCTCACTCCTACATTGACTATTTTCCAACGTCAGGTCGTACTCGGGGACAGCGTATTTCAGAACCACTTTTTATATCCATGTACTATCAAAATGTGGCCGCTGAACTGTTGCAGCAGGGGCTAAACCACAAAGCATTTACCTATCTGAAAAAAGCCCTGAAAATCGCTCCGGAAAATGTGGCAGCACTGAACTCCTTAGCTGTGTTGCATCGCCGCCAACACGATGACACCACCGCAGAGCAACTCTATCGTTATGCTTTACAAAATTACCCAACCAACTTGAGTGTGGCGGTTAATTTCCGGGATATGCTGTTGCAGCAAGGAAGAGTGGATGAAGCGGCCACGCTTGATGAAACAATTGCTCAGATCGATGATCCCAATCCCTACGAATGGATTGCGCTTGCTCAGGAATCGATTCGCCTAAACCGATTAACCCGTGCAGAACGCTATTTACAAAGAGCGGAGCAGCTGGCGCCTTATCTGGATGAGCTCTACTTTCAATATGCCCGCATTGACTTCTTACGAGGCCACACTGGGTCAGCACAGCGCCACCTGGTCACAGCCCAAC